>JAILNW010000174.1 GCA_024691145.1 Lachnospiraceae bacterium | reverse complement strand
TTATCTTAATTTTTCTGATCCATGGCCTAAGGAAAGACATGCAAAAAGAAGACTTACATCAAAGGAGTTTTTAAAAAGATATAGCAATATTCTTAAGAAAGAAGGAAGTGTTATATTTAAAACAGATAACGATGAATTGTTTGATTTTTCATTAGAAGAGGTTAAGATAGCAGACTGGGATTTTGTAAGTGTAACAAGAGATCTTCATAATAGCCAGTACGTAGAAGGTAACGTTATGACAGAGTATGAAAGCAGGTTTGTTGAGGAAGGAAAGTCCATAAATCGTATGGAAATCAGGCAAAAATAAAAAACAAAATTGTTTTTATAAAAATACAAAAATAAGTATTGACTTTTATGTAGATATAGTTTAGAATGTATATTGTTCGGTGAGGGACACGAGATAAACATAAAAGTCAAATAAGCGCGACTAGCTCAGTTGGTAGAGCACCTGACTCTTAATCAGGGTGTCCAGGGTTCGAACCCCTGGTCGCGCACTATAAGAAAAGGATTATTTTATTAGGACGCAAGAGCCTAGTAGGATAGTCTTTTTTATTTATCATGTTTTGACAAAGTCTGTAAATAATAGTATACTATTTACATAACATTGTTTTTGGAGGGAATTTTTTGGAAAATGTTAATAGTGAAGTAAAGGATGAACAGATACAGGAAGATGTTGTAACTGAAACTGTAATTGCAGAGGATATAGTAAAGAAGAATAATACTTATCTTAAAATATGCATGTATGTAACAGGTACTGTTATAATATGTTCCTTGTTTATAAAGATTATATTTAATTACGATGAATTTCAGAAATTTGTTGGTGATTTATTCAGGAATGCCCAGCCATTTATAATAGGTTTTTTCATTTCATACATAATAAATCCTATTGTGAAGATAGTTGATAATTCAGTATTAGGAAAATTATTTAAAATCAGAGCAACCAAGGTAAGAAAAATAATTGCTATTTTTATTTCTTATGTGATATTTCTTGCAATGCTTGTGCTGCTGTTAATATATGTATTGCCAGAGGTTCTCAGAAGTCTGCAGGATATTATTAATTTTATGCCAAAGTATTTTTCAATGGCCTATGAAAGAATTAATGGATTTTTTGAAGGTATAGAGAAAAAGTTTCCTGATATAGACATAAGTTACTTTAAACACCAGGTTGAAGGCGCATTGCCAGAGTTGTTTAACTTTGGAACAGACTATATGGGAAAGATAGTTTCCAATATAATTAGTATTTCATTTTCAATATTAGAAACTATCTATACAGTAATTGTTGCAATCATTGTTTCTACATATATGATTGCAGACAGAAAATTACTTACTAAGAATATGGCAAAACTTGTTTATGCCATGTTCCCAAAAAGAAAAGCGGATGTTATATGTGAAACAGCAGCAGAAAGCAATATAATTTTTTATAATTATGTTATAAGTAAGGCAGTGGATTCATTTATCATAGGAATGATAACATTTATTGCAATGACTTTGCTGCAGCTTGATTATCCGCTGATGATAAGTATTTTTGTTGGTGTAACTAACATGATACCATACTTTGGACCATTTTTAGGTGCTGCCCCTGGAATTATAATTTTATTTATTATCAGTCCTGTAAAATCATTAATATTTGCTATTATGATTCTTATAATTCAGCAGTTTGATGGTTTGTATTTAGGACCTAAGCTTCTTGGTGATTCTGTTGGATTATCTCCTTTGTGGATTATATTTGGTATTACCATAGGAGGAGCTTACTTTGGGGTAATAGGTATGTTTTTAGGAGTACCCGTTATTGCAGTAATAGCACATCTGTTGTCAAAGTATGTGGTATATAAACTTAATAAAAAGAAACTTAATGATGCTTTTTTTGCGGAGTATGATGAGGAATATCAGAAAAAGAGTTCCACTCCAAAAGAATTTAAAGTCAGAAAACCTAAAAAAATATCATTTTTCGGAAAGAAATAATAATAATGCTGGATATATGAAAAGTATATCCAGCATTACTGTTTATTTAGTATAAATCTCTATATCTTCCCTGAATGCAGATAAATCGTATGCGTCGCTATTTTCAATCCATAAGCGTTTTAGTGAAGGAAGTGTTGTAAGTTCATTTACATTACTTAATGGATTATTGTCTAGTAAAGCAAGATATTCAAGGTTTGTAATATCTTTTAGCGGCAAAACATCAGAAATATCATTTTTACGAAGATCAAGGCAGGTAAGGGTTGATAACTGGCTCAAACCAGATAAATCTCTTGCTTTGTTATCGTATAATGAAAGATATTTTACCTTTTTTAAATCTTTTAGTGCAGACAAATCTTTAATCTTGCATCCTGTAAGGGCAATATATTCGACATTTTTCAGGCATGAGTAAGATTTTTTATTATGTAAACTTCTGTTATTGGCAAAACGAAAAGTATTTAGTTTGTTTAATTTTTTTATGTAATCAATATCACTAATGTTATCACCAACAATAGTAAGGCACTTAAGTGATTTAAGATAACTAATTGCTTCAAGGTTTGTTTCCCCATAATCTCTTAGTTTGCTTGTTGTTACACTTAAGGTTTCTAATTTTTTTAAACCTCTCAGATATTCAAGATGATATAATATTAATGAGTCATCTCCTGTAATGCTTAAAAACCTGAGATTTCTAAAATATTGCAGATCATTAATATCTGTAATTCCCTTTTTTAAAGTATAATTATTTCCATCAAATCTTATTAAATCAGGAAAGTTAAGCATTGTATCTTCATTACTCCAACTGCTTGTATCGTACTTATATGCGCTGCCTAATTTGATATTTTCTGAAGAATTAATGCTGATTGCCTGGATTTTATCAAGGTCTTTGCATGTAATTTCTGCATCCTTTTTTAAACCTAACTCTTTTCTGACAGCTTTTTCAAAATCAGCATTTCTGAATGTGACTTTGTAACTATCTTCAAAATTCTTAGGACGAGAGAAAAAGTATGCCGATAGCAGCATCAAAAAAGCAATAACAATTAAAGTACCAGTTTCCCATAATAATCTTACTCTTACATCTTTTTTAAAATTATCAGAAAGACAGTATTTATTAATATTTTTTCTGATTCTTTTGTAATTTCGAAGAGGTGTATTTACTGTTATAAATAAACCAAACAATATATTAATGGCACACCATGCTATAATCCAGTAGTAACCAAGTCGTGTATTTTGCACAGACATCTCGGGTAATTGAAAAATAAAATAAATAGCTACAATAAAGTATGTAATTGGTAAAAATCCAAAATCCTTATTAAGTAAAATAAATGTTAAAAGTACAGCACTATAGAATTCTGCTATTCCCCAAAAAAAAGATGAAAATCCTAATGTATATCCTAAAATTATAATCCATGGCAGTGACCATACGGATATAATCATTAATTTGAAACTGTATCCCCACAAAAGCATGGACTTTTCTCTTGACTCTATAATAACCTGGGCTGTGTTGTCGTTAGTTTTTTTTGCGAGAAAATTGCTCATATATAGCCTCCTTAATAAAGTATTAATTTAGTTACTATTCTATGATACAATTGTTAAAAAGTCAAATTGAATAATGTATAAAAATTTGATATAATAGACATGTATGGACGTCAAATACAACGAAGGTATTTGAATCTCAAAAATGGAGGAAAATAATATGGGTAATTATCTGGATAAAGTTAATCTGGTATTAAATGAAGTGAATAAGGTTGTTATTGGAAAAAGTGAAGTAATCAGACAGGTTATGACCTCTATAATTGCAGGTGGCCATATTCTTCTTGAGGATACTCCTGGAGTTGGAAAGACTACAATAGCTGTTGCATTTTCAAAGGCCATGGAGCTTGATGTACGAAGAGTTCAGTTTACACCTGATGTTATGCCAACAGATGTTATAGGTTTTAATATTCTAAATAAAGACGGAAATATGGAATATAAAGAGGGTCCTGTTCTTTGTAATTTGTTTTTAGCAGATGAGATAAACAGAACATCACCAAAGACACAGTCTGCACTTCTTGAAGTTATGGAAGAAGGAAAGATAACAATAGATGGTATGGTTAAGGAAGTTCCGCAGCCATTCATAGTAATGGCAACACAGAACCCTACTGGTTCAGCCGGAACCCAGCTTCTTCCTGAGTCACAGCTTGACAGATTCATGGTTAAGCTTTCTGTAGGATATCCTGATGTTGAAAGTGAAGTTGTAATGCTTAGAGGAAAGATGTCTGCCCAGGGTGTAGAAAGTGTTCAGCAGGTTATTACAAGAGAAGATTTAATAAATATTAAGAATGAAGTGCTTAATATATTTGTAAATGATGCAGTATTAAAGTATATTGCTGATATTGCGGCTGCCACAAGAAATAATTATTATCTTAAACTTGGACTTAGTCCTAGAGGTACTATTGCACTTGCTGCCATGTCTAAAGCTACAGCATATCTTTCTGGAAGAGAGTATGTAATTCCTGAAGATGTAAGATATGTTGCAGATAGTGTTATGGGACACAGAGTTATTCTTAATACTAAAGCAAGGGTTAATAATGTAACTACAGATATGGTTATAGATGATATATTAAAGAATATAGCAGCTCCTAATATTTATAGATAAGAATGGTGGGTTATGATAAGAAGATTTATATTATATTTGATTTTCATATGTGCATCCATTATATGGACAATTTTGTTTGAATGTTATGAATTATATTTACTCACAGTAGTCCTTATCGTTATGCCATTTCTTATGATTTTATTAATGTGGCTTAGCAGTGCGCATTTGAAAGTAAGTCATGCAATACCAAAGGATAAGGCAGAGAAAGGTGAGAAGATTCCTATAACAATCAATATTGATAATAAGGGATTTTTGCCTGCAATTCTTTTAAAGATTAAATTAACATGTACTAATGAATTATATAATCTTAGCACAGAAGAGATATTTGAGATTCCTACTTTAAAAAGAGGAAAGCAAAGTTATATATTTGCTTTAAAATCTCAATATTGTGGAAATATTAAAATTACACTTAATCAAATAGAATTATGTGATTATTTTGGATTATTTTCAATTAAAAAACGTGTAAGACTTGAGAAAATAATTCCAGTAACTCCTAAGTTAAGGGTTATTGAGGATGCACAGATTCCTGTTAATGTTTATGTTTGTATGGATGGTCAGACTTATTCTAAAAATAAAGAGGGGGATGATGTATCTGAGATTTTTGATATAAGGGAGTATCGTGAAGGTGACGAACTTCATAAAGTTCACTGGAAGTTAAGTGCCAAGAAAGATACCCTTATTGTTAAAGAACTTAGTCTTCCGCTTAGTAGTGGAATGGTTATTATGATGGAAATGTGCGTTAATAATGATGATAATAGCAGCACAATTCTTGATACAATAATTGATACTGTAATTGCCATGTCTTTATATTTGCAGGAAAGAGAGTTTGTTCATTATATAGCATGGCATGATGGTGTAAGTGATAAATGCAGCAGAATAAAGGTAACACCGGATATGCCGATTTCAGAAATTTTTGCAAATATTTACAAAAGTAAGATTTATAGTGATGGCGAAAGGGTAATTTCTTCATACAATTTGAGCTATTTTGAAGAGCAACAGTCACACGTTTATTATATTTCAGCAGTAAAAGACGAGAGCCTTTTGCAGAAATTAAGAATGGGAAGAGAGAATACCCTCCTGAATTATATATGTGTACTGTTGAATGAATATGAGATAGATGATGAATATACAAAAATATTTGAAGCAAATGATATTAAGATACAATATGTTACATGTGATAACATTGATAATACAATAAACAATATAGAGTTTTAATAGCTGTTTTGCAGCAGAATGGGGTATAAATTGAAGAATAAC
>JAILNW010000168.1 GCA_024691145.1 Lachnospiraceae bacterium | reverse complement strand
GATGATATGTCTAATATAATTGAATTGCCTACTATATCTTTTATAGAAATAATTGAGATATTGCTGCTGGCGTTCTTTATATACCAGTTAATTAACTGGTGTCGTAATACAAGAGCATGGATGCTTATTAAGGGTATTATTGTAATATTACTTTTTTATCTGATTGCTTTTGTACTTAAGATGAATGTTATATTGTGGATTTTTTCAAAAACCATTAACGTAGGTATTATTCTCCTTCTTATAGTTTTTCAGCCTGAACTTAGAAGGGCTCTCGAACAGCTAGGACAGAAGAAGATTGTATATTCATTTAATTTTTTTGATGATCAGAGAGACAGAGATGACAGATTTTCAGAAAAGACTATATCACATCTTGTTTCTGCATCTTATGATCTTGCAAAAGAGAAAACTGGTGCTCTTATTGTTATAGAGAGAGATGTTATGCTTGTTGAGTATGAGAGAACAGGTATAATTCTTAACTCTGAGATAAGCAGCCAGCTTCTTATTAATATTTTTGAACATAATACACCATTACATGATGGTGCTGTAATTATAAGAGGCGACAAGATTGTTGCAGCTACATGTTACCTGCCTTTGTCTGATAACACTGGACTTAGTAAGGATTTAGGTACAAGACACAGAGCAGGCGTTGGTATAAGTGAGGTATCAGATTCACTTACAATTATTGTTTCAGAAGAAACAGGTATGGTTTCTTTAGCAAGTGGAGGAAAGATAACAAGAGATGTTGATAAAGAGACTCTTAGAAGAAGTCTTGAGGAACTTCAGGATAAGAATATTGAACCTAATCCAATTGCAAAGAACCTTAAGGAGATACCAAAACTTAAAGAGATAAAAAAGAAAAAGAAGAAAAAAGGCTGATTAAAAAAGGACTGTTTTTTATGAAGAAAATTATGACGGAAGATTTTGGATTGAGAGTTTTATCAATCGTTATAGCCATAGTTGTTTGGCTTATAATTATTAATGTTACAGATCCTGTTAAGACTAAGACAATTAAAGATATACCGGTCAGCATGGTTAATGATGACGTTATTAAGGAACTTGGACAGTGTTATGAGATTACTTCTGATAACACTGTAACTGTTGTGGTTAAAGGCAAGAAATCGGTGGTTGACAAACTTAAGGCCACTGACTTTGAAGCCACTGCAGATATGAGTCAGATTTCTATTACTAACGCTGTTCCGGTGTCTGTAAAATTAATAAAAAGTGTTGAATATGAGCCTGATATAGTTTCTGGTAAGAATTCAACAATTAATGTTAAACTTGATAATGAGATTACCAATAGTTACGAGATTAACCTTAATCTTATTGGTTCTGCTATGAATAATTATTATATCAGCCAGGATGAGATTAAGATGAATGTTAATAAGATAAAAGCCAGCGGACCACAGGCTATAATTGATACTATTGAAAAGGTACGTGTTGATATTGATATATCTGATATTAATGAAGTTACTAAGAAAAAATATCCTATTCATGCATATAATGAAAGTGGAAAGCAGATAACTTCTAAGAGGCTGGAACTAAGCAGAGATTATGTTGAAGTTACAATTACTCCGCTTATAGGCAAGAAGATAAGCATTAAGCCTTCTATTATAGGTGATGTGGATCCTAATTATATTTATAAAGGTTATCAGACAACTGTTGATAGTGTAAGTATTGCAGGAAGCGAAGAGGATGTAAGTGCCCAGGGCAATATTATAATTGAATTTGATGTTGAAGGTGCCCAGGGAACAATTGCAAATGAATATGATATTACTGATTATTTGTCTGATAATATAAAGATTGTTTCAGGTGAGAAGACAACTAAGATTACAGCTGTTATTGAAGAGTTATCAACAAGACGAATTCAGTTTAAGGCTGAAAGTCTTAAGTTCCTTAATCCGCCAACTGATGTTATTATGAACTATGATACTGAGAAAGTACTCGTGGTTAACATTAAGGGTGAAGATGATGTAATCGATAATATTACTATAGAAGATCTTGCACCACATGTGGATCTTGCTAATGTTACACTTGGTATGCAAAGTATAAAGGTAATGTTTGAGGATGTTGATGGTGTGAATATCGTTAATTACCCATCTATAGAGATACAGTTACAGGATAAGAATCAGGTTGTTATGGATAATTTACAGAATTTACAGAATAATAACGATACACAGCAAGCACAGTAATAAGCGTCAGGGAGGATATGCTTATGGAGTATGATGTAATAATAGTAGGAGCAGGACCTGCAGGAATATTTACCGCTCTTGAGATGATTCGTAATAAGTCACCTAAGAAGATTCTCATGATTGAAAAAGGAAAGGCAATTGAGAATAGAAAGTGTCCTAAGAGTGTTACAAAAGAGTGTATTAACTGCAAACCATATTGTAATATAACTACTGGTTTTTCAGGAGCAGGAGCTTTTTCTGATGGTAAACTATCATTATCTAATGAAGTTGGAGGAGATTTGCCAGCATTAATTGGTGAAGCATTTGCTCAGGAAATGATTAATTATACAGATAAGATATATCTTGAGTTTGGTGCGGATTCCAAGGTTGAAGGTATCAATGCTGATGAAAAGATAAAGGAAATCAGAAGGAATGCCATAAAGTCTGGCTTAAAACTTGTGGATTGTCCTATAAGACATCTTGGAACAGAGCAGGCTCAGATTTTATATAGCAAGATTCAAAAGTATTTGCTTGATAATAATATAGAGATTCTTTTCGGAAAGATTTGCAAGGATATTGTGATTTCTGATGATACCTGTAAAGGTGTTATTATTGCTGATTCTTCAAAGCAGGACGAAACTGTTACTTATTATGGCAAGGAGATTGTTATTGCAACAGGAAGAAAGGGTGCTGACTGGCTTAATGATATATGTATAAAGTACAATGTAGAACATAAGGCTGGTACAGTTGATATTGGAGTAAGAGTTGAAGTAAGA
Source organism: Lachnospiraceae bacterium (assembly GCA_024691145.1). GTDB lineage: Bacteria > Bacillota > Clostridia > Lachnospirales > Lachnospiraceae > JAILNW01. The sequence goes on along the minus strand of JAILNW010000168.1, from coordinate 3,958 downwards.
AATGAAATTATGGAAGATGTTAATAATGTTCTTTATGAGTCTAAGCTTATTGGCTATCCACTTCCATTTAAGAATAAAGTAAGAACATTTTGTCAGAATCCAGGGGGTTTTGTAAGCCAGGAGAATTATGATGATAATCTTGCTATTGTTAATGGACATTCATATAAGAAACTAAAGTCTGATAATACTAATCTTGCGATTTTGTGTTCTCATAACTTTAGTTATCCATTTAACCAGCCTATTGATTATGCAAAGAAGGTAGGACAGCTTGTAAATATGCTGGGTAACGGGCATATACTTGTTCAAAGATTTGGAGATATTCTTGAGGGTAAGAGAACATGGCCTAAGGAACTTGCCCAGACTAATGTTAAACCTAGTATGCCGGATGCCATTGCAGGAGATATAACTTCTGCCATGCCATATAGAACAATGGTTAATATTATTAGTTTTATAAAGGCTGTAGATACTGTCGTTCCTGGCTTTGCAAGTACCGAGACTTTGCTTTATGCACCAGAGATTAAGTTCTATAGCAATAAGGTAAATATGGATGAACATTTTAATACAAATATAAAGGGACTTCACTGCCTAGGTGATTCTAGTGGATGGACCAGAGGACTTATGATGGCTTCAGTTATGGGTGTTCTTATGGGAAGAGAATTGTGTAAGAAATAACATATTTTGAACATAAAAAAGACTTATTTAAAACACAACTAATTCACACTTTGTTGTTATCATAAACTTATAAATGAAACAGCAAAATGTGAGGAGGAATCATTATGGATTTAAAGAATAAAAAGAATGCGATAATAATAGGATTATCAGTGGTGGCTGTTGCAGGTACTATAGGCTTAGCAGGATATGGAATAGGAAGATTAAAGAAGAATAATAATAATGATAGTGGTTCAAGTTTATTTAATAATTCTTCATCTTATACAATATCAAGTACAAAGGTTACAGAAGGTAATATAAGTGAGATAAATGATGTTTCAGAGGTTGCTGAATTGGTTATGCCTTCAGTTGTATCTATTACAGAAACTTCTGTACAACAGGGATATTTCTTTGGACAATTATATAGCAATGAAGTATCTGGAAGCGGTTCTGGCATAATTATTGGTGAGAATGATAACGAACTTTTAATTGTTACTAATAATCACGTGGTTGAAGGTGCTGATACTTTGGAAGTACAGTTCTGTGATGATAAATCATGTGCTGCAACTGTAAAGGGAACAGAACCGGATAATGACCTTGCAGTTATACTTGTTAATAAGTCAGATATGGAACAGTCAACATTAGACAGTATTAAGATTGCTTCCCTTGGAGATTCTGATGAATTAAGAGTTGGTGATGCAGTTGTTGCAATTGGTAATGCCCTTGGATATGGACAGTCCGTTACATTTGGTTATGTAAGCGCTAAGGAAAGAGAGATAGAAGTTGATAATTCAACAGGAGGAATAACAAAACTTGAGGTATTACAGACAGACGCAGCCATCAATCCTGGTAACAGTGGTGGAGCACTTGTTAATCTTAAGGGCGAAGTAATTGGTATTAATTCAGCAAAACTTGCCTCAGAAGAGGTTGAAGGCATGGGATATGCAATTCCTATCACAAGCGTAAGAGATATAATAGATGATCTTAGTCTTAAGGAACTTCTTGCTGACAGTGATAAAGGATTTTTAGGAATTACTGGTACTGATATTTCAGATGAACAGTCTGAGATGTTAGGATATCCGGCAGGTGTATATGTTTCTGAAGTTCTTGAAGGTGGCGGAGCAGAAAAAGCTGGTATTAAGAAAGGTGATATAATTACTAAGATTAATGGTAAGAAAGTAACAAGTATATCTCAGCTTGCTTCAGAGGTTTCAAGTATCAAGAAAGGAAGCACAGTTACAATAACATTAAAGAGAGCATATGACGGAAAGTATAAAGAAAAGAAGATAGAGGTTGAGTTAACAGAAAGATTTACAACTGATAACGAAGATAATAAAGAGCCTGAGAAGGAAGAAAAGCCTGAAGATAATAAGAATAATTTTGATTTTGATTAATATATATAGCTGCTCAAATTTGGGCAGCTATATTGTAATTTTATTAATTATGTGGTATCATACTTATTAAAAGATTAAGCTTTGAATGGAGGACTATATGATAGACGATAAGGATATTAATGATGAGATTATAGATGAAGATAGCATAGATATAGACAATGAAGATAATGAAGATAATGAAGATAAAAAGGATGATTATGAAGAGTTCTGTATGATTTGCAAGAGAACAGAAAGCAAGGCTGGTAAGATGTTTCATATGCCTAATATGTGCATCTGCAGTGACTGTATGCAGAAAACCATGGACAGCATGATGGATTTTAGAGGTGCATTTAATAATTCCTCTAACAATAAGGATAAGAATGATTCTGATAATCCATTTAACAATCTTTTAGGCTTTAATATAATGAGCTTTAGTGATTTTCAGGATTCCATTTCTAAAAAACAAAAGGTTAAAAAGTCGAAGCCTAAGGAGAAGAAGAAAGAGGAGAGTCCTGAAGAGATATTTGATATAAAGAATATTCCTGCACCTCATGTTATTAAGGAAAAGTTAGATGAGTATGTAATAGGACAGGAACATGCTAAAAAGGTTATATCTGTTGCTGTTTATAATCATTATAAGAGAGTTGCAGCAAGCCTTAATAATGATGATGTGGAGATTGAAAAGTCCAATATGCTTATGATTGGACCTACTGGCTGTGGAAAGACATATATCGTTAAGACTCTTGCAAAGCTTCTTAATGTTCCTTTAGCAATAACTGATGCCACATCCCTTACAGAAGCAGGTTATATCGGAGATGATATAGAAAGTGTTGTTTCAAAGCTTTTAGCTGCAGCTGATAATGATGTAGAGAAGGCGGAGAGAGGCATTATATTTATTGATGAGATTGATAAGATTGCTAAGAAGAAGAATATTAATAACAGAGATGTAAGTGGAGAATCTGTTCAGCAGGGAATGCTTAAGTTGCTTGAAGGTAGTGAAGTTGAGGTTCCTGTTGGAGCAACTAATAAGAATGCCATGGTTCCTCTTGCAACTGTTAATACAAAGAATATATTGTTTATCTGTGGCGGTGCTTTTCCTGATCTTGAAAGAATTATAAAGGAAAGACTTAATAAGAAGGCATCTATAGGATTTAGTGCAGATCTTAAGGATAAGTATGATAATGATCCTGATATTTTAACAAAGGTTACTGTTGATGATGTCAGGGACTTTGGTATGATACCTGAGTTTTTAGGAAGACTTCCTATATTATTTGCTTTAAAGGGACTTACAAAGGAAATGCTTATTAAGGTTCTTAGAGAGCCTAAGAATGCTATTCTTAAGCAGTATGAGAAGCTTCTTTCAATGGACGAAGTTAAGTTGGAGTTTGATGACAGTGCCCTTGAGGCTATTGCTGAGAAGGCATTGGAGAAGAATACCGGAGCACGTGCTTTAAGAGCCATACTTGAAGAATATATGCTTGATATTATGTATGAGATTCCTAAGGACGATAATATTGGAACCGTAATAATTACAAGAGATTATATTGAAGGAAAGGGTATTCCTGTTATTAAAATGAGAGAAACTGAGAAGCTTGTGGATAAAGCTTTACCTGGAATTCAGGCAACGAATTAACAAATAGATAAGACCATTGTGTAAAAACAATGGTCTTTTTTATCATCTTTGCCAAGAATACCCCGGCTTCAAAAATCAATAGATTTTAAGCAGGAGATGAATTGGCTCCCTTTCTTGTAAAGTAATTGTTCTTTAATATTGTGAATTGAAAGTTATTTTTCCTTTGCGAGTATCCAACCTCCACAATGTATAACTTTGGTTATTTTGTTTGGTGAACAGGTAACAGCTTTGCCTGTTGATGATTGTTTTGCAGTTTGAAGAATGATACTTGCACCATTGCTAACTGTTCCCTGAGCAGTATACT
>JAILNW010000165.1 GCA_024691145.1 Lachnospiraceae bacterium | reverse complement strand
ATGCAAGCCAGTTCTTTTATAAGGATACAGATGATAATAAACTTCATGCAGGACCAGTGTGGGATTATGATTTGTCCTGCGGACATGTTGATGGACTGTATACAAGTAAAACGGATACAAACTTACTTATATATTCAAGTTCATTTAATGTTATATATTTAGGAGAATCTATGCTTATAAGTACGTTATTATTTCTTGTAAAGAAACCACTTGTATACTCTCTGTCATATGGCAGAAGTTCCATAAGATAACCTCCGTCCATTTTTGAAGGCTCATTTTCCGCCTTGTATCCTCTTTTATTATTATATTCTATCATGACATCATGATAACCATAACCATTAAGAAGATCATTGTCAGCCTGTAAATCATGTATATTTACCCTGTTTTTCTCCACATTAAGTTTTTCAGACAAAAGATAAATTCCTGCATACTCGCCATTAAAGTATACGTCAACATAAGCTGTATCTGGTGTAAATGGCATTCTCATTTCCTTGGCAAAATCATAAATCATCTTATTTTTTAATGATGACTTATCAAAACAATTAGCATTAAGACACCATTTATCTGATGCTCCAAGATTTAAAAGGTCTGTACCTTCATTTAATTTTATATTATAACTTTTCTTGTCTCCCCACATCCATGAATAGTTGCCTCTTCCAGAAATATACTCTATATCACTGTCATAGTTTATCTTTCCATCTCTGTCAATTATCTTCATGCTGCCTGCTTCTTTATTGTCCTTATCTTCATTAACCTTATAAAGACTCTGGCTTTCAGTATCAATATAAATAGTTGCAGTATCATTTGCTTTATAAAATGAAAGTTTAAAGTTTTCTTTTTTGTTATTCTTTACAAGTTCAGCATCATACTCTTTATCCAGTTCCAGATTTTTTATCTTATCGCCACTTTCATATGTATTGCTGCCAAGTTTTAATTTTATATTATACTCATTGTCCGAAAATGTAACAGAATCCCTTTCTGCATATGCAGGAAGAAAGATGTATGCAATAGAATTATTCTTCCAGATCTTTACGCCGTCATTATTCATATTATTTTTTACGCCAAAAGAAACCTTATTATATAAGGCATCATCTTTACTCCCCTTTATTCCTGCTACAAGTGTAATACATAATGCAGCAATTGATACAAATAATAATACTCCATACTTTTTTAACATATCTTTCATTTAAACTATCCTCTTAACTACTACAATTCTCTTCTCTGTATCTTTCCTGTTGAAGTTCTCTTTAATGGTTCATTTTTTATCTCTACTCGTGATATTTTTCTGAAAAATGGCTGTAATTTATTATATTCTTTCACCTGTTCCATCATATAATCTTCAGCCTCTTCTACATTACAAAAGCCATCCTGTGGCACAATAACAGCAACAAGTTCCTTTCCAGTCCACTTTATTGCACCTTCCCTGACTTTTTCAAATGCATTAATAATATCATCCAGTTCTCTGCAATTTACCTTTTCTCCATTATCCATAACTATAATGTCTTTAATTCTTCCTGTAAAAACAAGGCAGTTATCTTCAGTAATATATCCAACATCACCAGTATGAAGGTATCCATCAATAAGCACTTTGTCCGTTTCTTCTTTGTTATTATAATACTCTTTCATCAAAGATTTGCTCTTTAATAGAATCTCGCCTTCATCAGATATCTTAACTTCCATGTTATCAGTTAATCTCATCTTGCTTATATCATTCCTAACAGATACCGTAGCCTGTCCGCAGGCTTCTGACAATCCATATCCAGTGTACACATCAAGACCTTTATCTCGTGCCTTAGTAAATGTCTCCTTACTTAATGCGCCTCCGCCAACCATAACACGTTTTGTTTTAGCCGGAATTCCTTTTTTACTGCTGGCAATAAAATCAAGAAGGCTCGGAACAAGAAGCATACTGTCAGGATTAAATGTAAACATATCCTTTGATATGGTTTTCATATTTCTTGCATAGCATACGATATTGCAATTCTTTATACTGATTAAAGTAAGCATAAAGCCCATTATATGATATGTAGGTGTCGGAATCATCAGTCTCTCTCCATTTTTTGGAACGTGATTAATTATTCCAATCTCCACACCTGCAAAAATTGCATCATAAGTAAGAACAACACCCTTTGCAAGTTTTGATGTTCCTGAAGTAAAAAATATAACTTCGCCATTATCACATTTTGCTTTAATCCTTACTGATCTGTCAATGATTTTATATACTCTGTCCATTGAGTAGTACTCAACTGGACATAATTCATTCAAGGCTTCTAAATCCTTTCTATCATCAGTAATAATAATTCTTTCACAGTCAGTATTTTTTAAAAGTACTGATAAATCTTCTAAAGGAAGTGTAGCATCCGGAAATATAATGGTTTTTCCACATGCTATCATGGCATATGCCATACATATCCACTGAAAAGATGTCATTCCAAGTAATGCCACCCTTTTTTCCTCAATATTTTCAACTATTTTTATAGCATGATTAATCTGAGTTCTAAGACTTCCATATGAAACTTGGATAACCATACCGTCTTCTATATATTCAAATGCAGTTTTTTGCTTATTCTTTTCACATGTCTTATCAAGCATATTAATTATTTTATTTTCCATTATTAACCTTCCCCTTACTTCTTCAATTTATTATTCCCATTTATTTTCATATTTACTTTCTTCATCAAAAAGCAAATACTAACTATCAAAATGCATCTTACAATAAACTGTAATATCCTTGTTTCGCCCATTATTAAAAAGCTGTAATTGTCAAATTTATCATTAAACTTATCCCACGGAAAAGCAAGCATCTCAACCGTATGTATACACATTATCCAATTAGTATATCTTCCTGTAAGGCTAAGACCTTCTATTACTTTGTTCTCTAACTGATTTGCCAGTAAAGATAAGTATATAATTACAAATGCACCCATTCCTCCACCTATGTATACAAGAAATGGCAGTTTATATGTAAGACTGGCAATGTCCATAAATCCAAGCCATGCTGAAACAATCCATACAACTAATGAAACCGCAAAGACATAACGAGGAATATCTTTTTTAAATACACTTTTTTTCTTAAGTATATATCCCATATAAACATATCCACAACCTACCATGCCCTGTGGCAGATCAAAAAATGCAATAAAATCAGTATATGACCATAAGAATCCAAGTGTTGCTATAACAGTAACAATAGCAATCTGAATCTTTTCATTTTTTATATTTATAATCATAAAAAAGAATGTCCATGCCCAGAATAAAGCAAATAAGAACCATGCCGCACCATTCCAGCCAATATTAAATCTGCCTAATACCGTTCCGCTGGCATCTGTAAGTCCAAGTAGAAATGCAAAACCATGATAAATTGAAAGGCTTACTGCTGATTCACCCTGCAATATTTTTTTTATGGCAGACAATACTACAACCGTACACCCTGTTATGGCATACGGTTTTAGTATGTATTGCAAACTATACTTAATTCCACTTGAAACTGATCGTTTCTTAAGCCAATATCCACTTACAATAAAAAATGCCGGCATAAGTGATACACGAAACATATTATTTAATAAAAAATCATTACTGCCTTTAAAAGTATTAGAGTGTACCCATATTACCATAATAATTGCCACACCCTTAATCAAGTCAAACATTGTAAGTCCTGTTAATTTCTTATTCATTAAATATGCTCCCTCCGTTTAGTATAACTAATTATTTTGATAAAAATTCAACTATATCATTGATTGTTTCAATTTTCTTTAAAGCATTCTCTGGTATTGTTGTATCAAACTTGTCTTCAATATCAGATATAAATGAGAAAAATTCCATTGAAGAAAACTCAAGGTCTTCAAGTAAACTTGTTTCTCCTGTAACTTCAATATCTTCATCCTCAACATATTCCTTTGCTATTTCAATAATTTCTTCTAACATAACCTTTCCTCCATACATCTTATTTTTCGAAACCATAAAAACAGAATTCATTAAACTGTTCAAGGTTATCATCATATTCTACAATATTAAATGGAATATCATAATCCATTAAATTATACATATTGCCATTAAAAGAGTCTGACTGAAGTGCGATATTAACTGAAGTATCTTCTTTATCACATCTGTTTTTAATCATCTTCAAAGTCTTATATTGTTTTTGTGAATATATGATTCCCCTTGGTACTGCAAGCATCATTATACATGTATTAATAACTGTAAGTGTTAATAAAAATTTATATATAAAATCTAATGCTCTGCCTCTCTTCATATTATATCCAATAACCATTGCACATGCAACTAAAATATATGAATATCCACTATATCTTGCCCACCAGCCTCCATCTACACAAAAAATCAAAACTGTCATAATACATTCTATACCTATTAACTGGATTGTAAGATACCTGTTTTTCTTAAATAATTTATATTCTCCATAAATAATAAGTATTACCATTAGAATAAACATTCCACTAAATAGTGGTCCAAATCCCCCAAGTCTTATATCAGATGTTCTCATACATTGCTTTACTTCTTCAATAGACACATGAAGAGGAATTTTTAATTTTATCTTTTCACTTGCATCTATCATTTCTGATACATCAGATGTTTCAGCAAATAAAGAAACAAATAACTTCTGTACATTATTATAATCATCAAATTGCTCTGGCTGATTAAATGACATTATATCAACCTTATCTTTTCCGATAAGTGGATATAATGGATTTCCCTTCTCTGCCGTATTCATAACATATGAAGAAAAACCTGCTATTCCCACAGTTGCAATAAGAACAATAATATAAAATGTAGTACAATATTTAAAAGTCTTCAAAAATATCTTCTGCTTATATGCGTTAATCAGCCATAATATATAATAGAATATGCAAAAGATACCCATATATCCAAGTCCTGTAAACTTAATATTGCCACCAATCATAATAATCATTCCAAGAACAAAAAAAGCATAATTCCTGTTAATATCTATCTTCCTATCTGAAATAATTAACAATAATATAATACACATTGTAATATATACACTTAAAACACCATCCACATAATA
>JAILNW010000161.1 GCA_024691145.1 Lachnospiraceae bacterium | reverse complement strand
TCCTTCAATATGTATAACTATCATATCCTTTATGTCAAAATGTATTTACCAGTATCTTAATATAAGTTATATTAAGCCAATAATACTGCTTGTTACCCTTTCCATTTTCTCAGGGGTTTTATACTCAATATGCATAATATTAAAAGGCAGGAACTAACCTGCCTTCTGTCTTAATAGAACTTTTTTCTCAGTTTTTCTAATGCATGCTTTTCAATTCTGCTTACATAACTTCTGCTTATATTATATTTTAACGATATTTCCCTCTGTGTCATTTCTTTATAATTGTAAAGACCGTATCTATGGCAAATGATTTCTTTTTCTCTTTTGTTTAAGCATTCATCAATTATAACATATAGTTTCTTTATGTCTTCCTTTAGTTCTATTTTTGACACAACATCCATATCAACTGCTTCAATTACATCAATAAGACTAATTTCATTGCCTGAATTATCTGTACCAATGGATTCCTGTATAAACACTTCCCTGCCTAATTTCTTTTCACTTCTAAACATCATTAAAATCTCGTTTTCAATGCACCTTGAAGCATATGTTGCAAGTTTAATATTTTTATCCAGATTAAATGAATCAACCGCCTTTATAAGACCTATTGTGCCTGTGGATATAATATCATCCATATCCTTTTCATTTGTAGAATACTTTTTAGCTATGTGTGCAACAAGTCTTAAATTATGTTCAATAAGAATACCTCTTGCCTGTTTATCTCCATTTAAATGTTTTAAAAGATATTCTTTCTCTTCTTTGGTGCTTAAGGGTTTTGGAAATGTTTTCAAAATTAAGCACCTCGATATGCATTTTTATATTATATGCTTATCAAGGTGCTTTTGTGCTTTTCCACCACATCAGATTACTTAAATTTTATTATAATTGCAAGTCTTCCATCCTTATACTTTGCATTAATTGTTCCGTTCATTCTTTCTATATATTTCTTTGCAATTGAAAGGCCTAATCCCGTTGATTTTCTGGCTGTATCTACTGTGTAAAATCTGTCAAACAGCTTTTCTGTCTGTATAGAATCCAAATTTTTAGCAGCATTTTCAAATATAATCTCACCATCTTTTTTCATCTTAATTATAAGATCACCATCACTATATTTTATGGCATTCGATACAATATTTGAAAATGAGCGTGTTAAAGCACTTTTATTACCTTTTATTTTGACTTTTTCTGTGCATATGTCTATTACAGGAGTTATATCACGACCTTTTAAAGCTCCATAAAGACCTGCTATACAATCTTCCAAAACTTCATTCACGTTAATCTCTTCACTGTAATCCTCATCTTCTGCTCCTAATATTATTGAATACTTGAATAATTCTTCAGTTAACAAAGTCATTGCCTGTGTTCTTTCTGATATTATCGAAAGATATTCCTTAATTTTAGAGGAAAGTTCTTCACGTTTTATTAAATCCACATATCCTTTTATAGCTGTAAGTGGTGTTCTTAAGTCATGTGAAATATTAATAATAGCCGTTTTTAACTCCTCATCACCCCTTGTATACTTATGGCGCTGTTTCTTTAAGTCATTAACAAGTCCTTCTAATCTGCCTGCAAACTTCATAACATGCCTGTCAAATGTATTTAATCTGAATGATATATTAATATCTTTATTAATTGAATCATCAATATCCTCCAGTATACTATTTAGAGAACTGTAAATAGCAATTAACTTATACAATAAAAAAATAATTATAATTACTAAAACTGCATAAATCAAAACAACCACCTCTATTCGTAATCATGCTTCGTCATATACCATATTCCTGCTATTATCATTAAAATGCTAAAAATAACATCAATAATTGCTATTTTATAAGGAAATGCCTTCCAAAAATATATCTGTCCTTCTTTAAAAATCATATAAATATTTAAAACCACCATAATAATAACCATTAAAGAACCATCTGACTTTCTTCTCATGCTTAACATAAGCATGGATACCAGTGCTGAATATTTCAAAATAGCTATCATTTCCATAGCACAAACTATTGTAAGTTTTGAAATTGTAAATTTCAGCTTAAAGTCAAATATTACTGAATATACTAAATACAAAATAGCTGGTGCTAATATACTTATAATAACATTAATTATTATAAATGTTATTACATAACCAAAAAACAGCTGCCATTTATTAATTCCATGTGATATTTTTTCAACAAGTGAACCTCGTATTATATTTTCAGTAAATGTTGTTATTATCAGCAGATTAATAATCATTCTTATTCCGATTCCGGCAATAAAAAATGAGCCATCATCTGTATTTGCTTCTACCAAATTTAACGGTGAAATCACAAATATTAAAGCAACAATTGCGTAGATTATACAAGCAGTTAAAGAAAAGCCATTCTTGATTTCTTTAAAATTTAATTTAATAACCTTTCCCATAATCACTCCTCTATTCATAATCCCCCAGCTTAAAAGTTTTATGTGCTCCAATTGTCAGTAAACTCCCAAGAATAATATTTATTATTATTTTTTGTATATCAGAAGGATTCATAATACTATAAATATCAGGAAAATTATCCCATCTGAAAATTTTCATCATTAAAAATATAACAAAAAACTCTGCCAGTATAGCTCTGTATCTGCCATTTTTTATTCCATTCATCATTAAAGCTACAAATAATGCTGCATACTTAAAAATATCAGTGAGTTTTATTACATAATATAATAATAACATATTTATATTAAGTTCCAGACTTGCTCCAAATATACATCTTTCATAGGTAAATTTAATTACAGGTACAATTATAACAATTAAAAACTGTATAACTGTAATTACACATATATAACTTA
>JAILNW010000159.1 GCA_024691145.1 Lachnospiraceae bacterium | reverse complement strand
TGCATGTGTTAAGCACGCCGCCAGCGTTCATCCTGAGCCAGGATCAAACTCTCATATTAAAGTTTTAATCCAGTCAGAACTTAGCTTAGCTAATTTCCTTTACTGTATTTAAGGTGTATCTTCTTTATATAGTAGCATGTTGCCATATAAATCAAATACCGTTCGTGTGTCTAATTAAAGACCTTTTGAAATTCTTTTTATAGGAATTTTCAAGGTTGTTTTACTGTTCAGTTATCAATGTTCGTTTTGTCACTTTTTTGTCTTTACTTTATTAAGTAATTACCTCAGCGACATTAACTATTATATCATTTTCATTTTGTTTTGTCAATAGTTAATTTTTATTTTTTTAAATATTTTTTTCAAAATATTTTTTGCTGTTCCATACCACACCAGTAATAAAACCTAGCTTTTTCAACTATCATGTTGTGCTTTGCGTCTCATATTTACTGCGCGTCAACGATATTTATTATAGCATCTTTATACCGTCTTGTCAACATCTTTTTTTATTTTTTTGAAATATTATTATTTCTAAAAACACATATAACATGTCAACTTTATATATAAATCTTATAGGCCATAACAAAACATTTCGTATTATTTCGTTCAGCGTTTATTATTGTACCACCTCAATATACAATTGTCAACACCTTTTTTTACATTATTTAAAAAAAGACGCCCCTGGTATGAGGCGTCTTAATATCCACTATATGTACGTTATCCAATAAAACTTGTGATAACTTTAAGCATTAAATTATTCTTAAACAAGAATTCAAGGAACCAGTTACCTTCTATACATGCCATGGCACTTGCTCCAAGCTTTGTACTTGCAAGCATTGTTACAATAACGAATAAAAACCATACTATAAGAAGACCCTGAACTACACCAACTGCTGTTCCTCCAGCTGTATTAAACTCATTAACAACTGGCATCTTTCCTAATACATCAAGTCCCTTTGCTACAAAGTATACAATAATTCTTGCTACAATAAATACACACAAATAAACTATTGCATTAATAATTACTCTTGTTACGCAGTCAGCAACATATTCTTTAAAATTATTTACCTGACGTTCTCTGAATACTTCCACGTTATTATTCTCTTTGAGAATCTTCTTGATTGACTGTGGCAAAGCTAATTCATCAATTGCCTTTTCCTGCTCTGCATCTGTTTTTGCTTTTACACTTTCAAGATTCAAAAGCTCCACAACCTTCTCATTTACAGAGTTGTAAATCTTCTCATTAGATCTTATTGAGCTACCAATAATTGGTGTTAATATGGATGCGAGTATAATCGTTACAAATATTGAGCCAACTGAAAAGACCGTCATAATAAGGCCCTTTCTATACCCATTAAATGTTGCAATTGCAATCACCGCCAATACAATTATCAATAACCAGTTCATAGTTACCCCTTCCTTTCACAATTTATTTACCTTCTACTAACTTAACTTTCAACATCTTTTCTGATGTTATAAAAAAGTACCTATCTTTATTATATTGTATAATATAATCAATGTCTATATCAAAATCGCCTTTAAATTTGGTATATCCTGATATTGTTTCAATTCTTGCATCTGATTTCGTATACATTATAACTTCATTCTTACCCATTGCTATCTTTTCATACTCGTAGTCAGTTAGAAATTCATGTTTTATCTTACCATCCATGCCATATATCTTAACATTCTTTTTCTGTTTTGAAGTATCATTAAGCACCACAACTATATAATCTGAATTATAAGTTACACTTTCAATCTTATTATCATAAATTCCAGATTCAAATCTTTTTACTGGTTTTTCTTTCATGTCATATACTACAAAATCATTTTCTGAAAAAATAACAAATCGGTCTTCATTCAGGAAATCAACTTCAGGTACAATATTGTTATCATAATTAAATCCAGCAACTATTTTACTCTCGTAGTTTTTTCCAACTTCCCCAAGATTATAGCAGGTAACTTTGTTGTCTATCTTTCCATCCTGAACACACATATAACTTGTTACAAGCTTCTTTCCATCATTGGAAAATGCATAATCAATCGGGAAGCCATCTTCCTTCATTCTTGTTTTTATGTCAATATACTTTGTGCTGCCATCACATATTCTTATATAATATGCCATATTATCTTCAATTAAAAGCGCTACTCTTCCCTTTGCAGATGTTTCAACCTGAGCAATCTTATTAACATTGTCTATCTTTGACTCATTACCCTTCTCATCAAATACATATACTTCTGTACCTCCAATATCCGCCACAGCTACTGAACCTTCGCAAATCGACACCTTAGGATTTCTCATTTCATAACTATAACTCCATATGGCCTTTCCCTCACGATCGAGAGCTGTAATTCCATCATTGCTGTATCTTATAATCTTATCATCATCATAACTCAGATATTCTTTTGTATTGTTATCATTTCTCACATATTCTTCAACAACTTTATATTTATCATAAGTTCGGTTAATATTAAGATAAATAAATATAATAATTAATATGAATCCAGCTAAAAGACA
>JAILNW010000144.1 GCA_024691145.1 Lachnospiraceae bacterium | reverse complement strand
TAATTTTGCTTGCTTTGATGTATAATAAATATTGTTATACTTTTTCATTGCAGAATAATTATAACACAAAAATAAGAATCCTTAAAGGAGTATTCCAATAAGGATTCTTTTTTTATAGGACTTTTTTCACAGCCCCTTTTTGTATCATTATAATTTGAATTCGTTTATTATTTCATGCATCTTGTCGGCCTTTTCATTAAGCTCATTACTCATCTCTGCACATTCCTTTGAAGAATTCATTGTATTTGTTGTAAAGCCTTTAATCTGTTCGATTCTGTCTGAAAGGTTCTCAACGATAATAGTTTCTAATCGTATAGATTCAGATATATCACTTATACAGTCATTAACTTTGTCTGTCTGAATAACAACACTCTTCATGGTTTCAACTGTCTGGTTAACAAGAGTATTACCTTCTTCAATAGCATTAAGAGATTCGTTAACAAGCTTGCTTGAATTTTTAATAGCCTCAGTAGTTTGTTCAGCAAGACCTCTTACGCTGTCTGCAACTACCGCAAATCCGGCACCAGCTTCACCAGCTCTTGCAGCTTCTATAGAAGCATTAAGTGCAAGAAGATTTGTCTGAGTGGCAATATTCTGAATTACATCGATAATATCTGCAATGGCACTTGACTTATCTGAAATCATATCCATAGCCTGGTGCAATTCCTCAAGCTGTTTATATCCTGCATCAAGAGAGGCTTTGGCTTCACTAGATAAAACTATGGAATCATTTGTTTTATCCAGATTTTCTGTAAATTTCTCATTAACATCAATAATCTGCTCTTTGGCTTCGTCTATAAGGTTATTAACATCTAAAACTCCGTTTGCAAGAGCATTTGCTTCCTGTGAAACTATCTGGGCATTATCATTAACGGAATTTGCAACAACAAGTATGTCTGACATTGATTTATTAAGGGATTCTGTGATTTTGTTAATTGAATCCTTAAGTTCTCTAAATTCACCTTTATATTCAATATCAACCTTTGTTGTAAGATTACCTTTTGAAATATCCTCAAGTTTTTCTGCTACGTCATTAATATACATCTTGATACTCTGATTAGAGTTTTCAATGGCATCACAAAGCTGTCCGATTTCGTCATTGTTATAATAATTTGATGTATAACTTAAATTACAGCTTGCCATATTTTCAGCAACTGAAGTAAGTGCTGATAAAGGATCAAGAAGCGGATAAAGCTTGTTTTTTATATTTCTATAACCAACAATAATTAGTATTATTGTTAATACAATGGAAGTAAAACTAAAAGCTATAAGTCCGCTGTAATAATGCATTGATGTATCTGCAACTATAACTGAAGCCCTTGTACCCTCAAGTCTGCTTCCAAAGAATATAGTGGAACTACCATCATAATCTTTTCCTTTATATTTGCTTATGTTTGTGCTGTCAAGTAATTCTTTTGGTAGTTTTGCAGCCTTATAATTTGTAAATATTTCTGTACCATCTTTATCAACTAAAGGCTGGTACTTTTTATTTTTATGTGCAATAATATTATCATCTCTGTCAAGGATAATAGCATACATGCTATGTAAATCCTTTAAGTAATCTTCAGCAAACTCCTGTATACCATCTGTAAATATATCAGTGGATACGACACCTATAGGATTGCCATCACCATCATGTATTCTCTTTGAAAATGTAATAACGGGACGACCTGTCTCGGCATCAACATAAACAGCAGATACACAAGTTTCATCTGTTTCTATGGCCTCTTTATACCATCCACGAGATGTTGGATCATATTCTTCAGGGGTAGGAGACCAGTCTGTTCCAAAAACACTTCTTTTATTGCTTAATCCAACATAATAGTCATATACTATATCAGGAGCATTATCCAGCATGGAAGTAAGGTATCCATCTAATTCTGTATAATCAGACTCGTCTTTAATTTCTGCAAGCTTTGTGTACTCAAGGGTTGTTGCAATAGAGTTAATTTCTGTAATACGTTCGTCAAACCATGAGTTAACCTTAGTCTGAATAATTTCTGTTCGAACAATATGCATCTTTTTCATATTGTTCATTATAAAATAAAAACTTATAAATCCCAAAACAAAAAAGAAAGAGGCTATTATAATAACCTGAAGTTTTATAACATTCCTCATAAGTTTTTGCTTAATTGACAAATCGTTACAACTAGCGTCTCTCATAAGTAATTTCAACTCCTTGTGTATTAAAATGTATATATATGTAAAATTATACCACATTTTACCATAATTGTATAGTAGGTATG
>JAILNW010000105.1 GCA_024691145.1 Lachnospiraceae bacterium | reverse complement strand
AAAAAACTATTTATTTATCGTCATTTTTTACAAATTCCGACAAATAATTTGACAATTTTTTACAATTGGTTGTATACTAGAATTGTACTATTTATGAAAGGACAAACCAATATGAAACAAAAAACTGTGCTTGTTACAGGTTCTTCAAGGGGTATCGGCAAAGCCATCGCTATTAAGTATGCCCAAAAGAACTATAATGTAATCATTAATTGTAAAAATTCTGAAGATAAACTTATACAGACAAAAAAAGAAATAGAATCTTACAATACATCATGTTATGCATATTTAGGAGATATAGGCATTTATGACAACGCAGCTGAGCTTTTCTCCATTATAAAGAAAAACTATGGTTCTATCGATGTTTTAGTTAATAATGCCGGCATTTCATATATAGGACTTCTGACAGATATGTCCATTGATGACTGGAACAAAATTGTTCAAACAAATCTTACATCGGTATTTAACTGCTGCCGCCTTGCAATACCAGATATGGTTAATAAAAAAGCCGGAAAAATCATCAATATCTCCTCTGTATGGGGAAATGTAGGTGCCTCATGTGAGGTTGCCTATTCTGCCACAAAAGGCGCTGTAAATGCCTTTACAAAAGCCCTGGCAAAAGAACTTGCTCCTAGTAATATACAGGTTAATGCCGTTGCCTGTGGAGCCATAGATACTGAAATGAATCACTTTTTAACTGATGAAGAACTTATGGGTCTTATTGATGAGATACCATCTGGAAGGCTTGGTAATGCGGCTGAAGTTGCCGACCTGGTTTACGCAATAACACATAAAAATAATTACCTTACTGGACAGGTAATATCATTAGACGGAGCATGGATTTAATCCATGCTCCCTTTTTATGAATCAATTTTCCATTCACGATACAAGCAACTCTTAAAAATCCACCAGATATATTCCAACACTTATTAAGCTGAAACTGCCCTTTTTCTCTATCCCTGTAATCTTTGCTTTTAAAAGTTTTCCTGCATCCAAAAGTCTTGCAAATATAATATTATCTTTCTGTGGAACATACCCTATTTTATTATTTTTATCATCAAGAATTAATATTGCATTATCATCAAACTTATTGTCTTCTCTTCTTAAAGAAAGCATATCTCCGATTTTCAAATTGTCAAGAACAGATTTATCCTCTAAATGCGACGTTCCTGCCACATAAGAATCGAACAAATGAATTTCATTCATTAACGGCTTTATAATATCTCCTAAATCGTTTTTACCTACAACTGATACAACATTCTTATCATAATTTGTTAATTCATTAGCCATATCTACATACCCCCACGTTTTTTAATGTCCTCATACATGCTCTTTTGAAATTTTATATGCTCTACTAATTCCTCTAATTCTCTTTGTAATTCTTCCTTTTTGAATTCAACAGCCTCTTTATCTCCTAAAAGTTTTTTGTACATGTATGGATCTGTATTAGTAATCTCATATATTTCTCTTTCAACATCTGCTATCTTTTCATCTATGTCTTCTATGACAGGTTTTATATTATCATCGCCTATTCTTTCAAGGGCAGAATAAATAAGAACTTCCACCTCTTCCATACTTTTAAGATTATTACATGTGTATGCACTTAAAAGCCTGTCCCACAAATCAGACAGTTCCTCATTCTTTTCAGTCAAATTATTAATGTCCGGATGAATCAGTTTTACCATACGTCTATATATCTTCTTAATACTTAAAAAATCATATTCCGATAAAGCAGTATCTTTCTTAACAGATTCATTCTGCTCCATCATTGAATCAAGCTGTCCATAATACTTAGCCATCTCCCCTTCAATATACCTGTTAAGAGATTCTTTTTCTATCTCCTGTCCCCTATTAACATATCTAAGACAAAACGATATCTGCTTTTTTAATTTAATTGCTTCTATCTTATGTTTGAACACCTTTAAAATAAGGTCACCAAACACTCGCATATATTCCCTTTCATAATTAATCGCTTCTTTTTTTACAGTATCTCTCTTTATCAGCAGATTCTCATACTTTTTAAGCCTGGAATTTTCATTAACATCATTTAATTCTTGACTCATTCTAACACCTCAAAATCATATAAATCTTCAGAAATCGTAGTAAGTTTTGTACCCTTTATAGATGCATTTTTAAAAAACTCATCTCTGTCCCTGTACCATTTACCATTAAAGCAAACCGCACATATAGCTTCTTCCTTTTCCGATTGAAGGTTTTGTAGCTCACCATTATAATAAAATGATATCTTATGTGGTGTATTTAGCAAATAATAAAGGTCAAACAAGTCGAAGTATTCTTTATCAAATTCTATAAGCTTATATAAATCATCTATCAGCCACTTCATAATGCTTAAGTTTCCAAAAAATGCACTATATTTGATTCTCTGAGCAAGAAAATTCTTTGCGTATAAATATAGATTAACTGCTTCTTCTACATTTCCCTGTTCTGTTCTTATCTTTGCAAGCCTTGTAAATATCTCTGGTACGGGATCAAAAAGATTTCTCTTATCCTTAACTTTTGGATACAATCCCTCTATAATTTCTTCGTATTTCTTAATATTCTTTTCTACAAAGTATCCATTCTTATACATATCTGCAACCTTATAGGATGCCACCAAATTACCCTTTTCCATCATCTTTGAAAAGTATAAAAAGGCTTTTTCATAATCTTTAACTCCAGTTCTTCCATAATACCAAATATATCCCAGGCACTCATAGGCTTCCTCATAATCATATGATGCGGCCATCTCATAGTACTTTAAAGCCAGATTAAAATGTTTAATCTCATAATAATATCCCCCGAGATACATCATATCCTTTGGTCTGTGAAGTTCCTCAATCAAAAACTCCATAGCCTCCGTAAACATAAACACTTCCTCTTCAGAAGGATTATTATTCTTGTCAAACTTCATTGCAATATTCTCTGCTTCCTTAATCGTCATAAAATCACATCCTTAAAATTTTATCCAATAAGCATCTATAAATATACATTAACACAAGGTCTGTCGTAATATTGTGACAGGAGAAATATTTTTAAAGAAATTTTTATACTTTTACTATAAACCAAATAAATGGGGCATCACAAAAATGCCCCATTTATATCATCGCTCTATCTCTTCATCTTCCTCTATATACCTACCTTGAAAACATCTCTCCAAGGCTGGAATTCTTATCAAGTATAACTACATTATCCTCATTCTTCAAAGAACCTTCCATAGCTTCAAGACTAATAATAAACTTATAGAATTCCTTTCTTGATTCATCACCATAGGCCTCAGAAAGGATTCTCATGTATTCTCCCTCTCCTTCACCTATGATAGTAGCAGCTTTAGCCTCTGCTTCTGCAAGCATTACATCAACTTCCTTGTTAGTTTCATTCTTGATGATATTACTGTCCTTTTCACCAGTTGCTGTATAAGTAGCAGCTATTTTCTGTCTTTCAGATATCATTCTGTCATAAACAGCACCCTTGTTATCATCAGGAAGATCGAGTAATTTTTCTTCTATAGAAACAAGTGTAAGTCCGTACTTATCAAGGCTGTTACCAATATTCTCAGTAATCTTCTGTGCAAGACCATTCTTTCTTCCCTCAATAACCTCTTCCTGAGTCATAGAAGAAACAACCGTTTTAACCGCATTATAAACAACAGTATCAAGTCTGTACTCAGCATTAGAAATAGAATTATTCAAACTTTTTGCAAATGCAAGAGGATCACTGATTCTGTACAATACATAACAATCCATAATCATTGACTTCTTATCAGAAGAAATAACATCTGAAGCTGGAATATCATATAAAAGTATCTCTTTTTTAATCTTGTCAGTTGACTGGATAAATGGAATCTTTGTTGAGAGTCCTGGTTCATCAACTATATATTTAATCTTTCCGAACTGCTTTACAACAGTATACTCATTCTCATTAGTAACTACAAATATCTGGTCTTCTAAAATAAAGAATAACACAATAATAATTGCTGCTATAATCCATGGCTTAGCGCCCTTTGGTTCTTTATATCTTTCAACTTTCTTTTCTTCCATAATTAGCACCTCACATTACTCATTAGTTTTAGCTGCTGCCGCTTCAGTTTCAACCTTACTTGCAGCCTTATCAAGAAGCATCATAGTATCAACATCTCCATTACCGCCATTAATTACAACCTTCATAGTAGGAAGTATCTCCTGTAAAGTTTCATAATACATTCTGTTTTCAGTAATGTCCGGATTCTTAACATATTCAGCATACATAGCATTAAATTTTGCCACTGCTGCCTCTGCCTCTGCTATACGAGTTGCCTTCTGTCCCTCTGCCTTATTAATAATCTTATCAGTTTCTGCCTCTGCTGAAAGAAGCTTTTCATTCTTATACTTTTCAGCATTATTAATTGCTGTATCCATTGACTGCTTTGCATTCTCAACTTCCTTAAATGCCTTTATAACATCAGCAGTCGGAGGTGTTGCATCCTGAATTGTAATATTAACAAGCTGAATACCAATATTCTCTTTATCAAGCTTTTCAACAATCATATCCTTAATCTCTGCCTGAATCTTGCTTTTACTTGTAGTAATAACACTGTCAACATCATAAGAACTTACAACACTTCTTATACATCCCTGTGCTAGATTCTTTAAAATGACAAATGGTTCTTCTGAAGCATACAAATATGTAATCGGCTCGCTTACCTTGGCTTCAACATAAAAATCAATATTAACAAAATTGTAATCCTTAGTAATCATAAGGGATTCATTATCGATACTTTCATCTGTATCTTTGTCATAGCCTATGGCAAAACCTCTTATTGTTGTATCAACCTTCTTTACCTTCTGTACAAAAGGTATCTTAAGATGTAAACCACTTTCAGTAACAGCCTTCGCTTTACCAAATGTAGTAACAACTGCTGCCTCCTGCTCTGAAACTGTAAATGCTGATCCAAATATTGTTGATATAACAATAATAGCGATAACAACAATTACAGATGTCTTTATTGCCTTTACTGCTTTCGTACTCATAAAACATTCCTCCATCAATCAATTATAAAATCTTTTTATCTTCAATTGCAAATCTCTTTACTAAAACAATTGCAATCACGTACATTAATACAATCAGTCCTCCAAGAGTTATATAAGCTTCTTTTGTTCCAAGAACTATACAATAATCGTATATTCCATGTACCAAAAAGGCTATCATAAATCCAACAAAAATCAAAAATGCCTTACCAAACTTATCTCCCTGCTTGTAACACTCCTTAGCCATTCCATAATTAACTCCTAAAATAATGGCAACAGCTGCATGCATTGGTACAGTTGTTATGCCTCTTGCAAATCCAACTTTAAGCCCATAGTTAAGAACATATATAACATTCTCTGCAAGGGCGAAACCAAGAGAAGTAGAAACAGCAAATATAATTGCATCAAATCTGTAATTAAACTGCTTATGTTTCCATGTTCCAATATACAGAAAGAACATCTTTAAAAATTCTTCAACAAATGCAACAAGTACAAATGTTTTTACCAATTTAAATCCTTCTGTAGTTTCAACCCAGCCCCACTTTTCACAAAGGAACTTACAACCATACATCTCAGCATAATACGCAATATAACAAGCTCCTATGCCGTATATAAAGAGCTTTAACATAAATAGAATTGACTCGTTGTCATTCCTGTCCTCTCTGTATACATGCACTAACAATATAATTACTGGTATTACTAATACCAATACTCTTAAGGTTTTATACAGCATCATAAAAATCATCCCCGTTCTTTTATTTAACATCTTAATTGTACCAAATCAAAATATAATAAGCAATATATCTTATATTGTTTTAATCCACTTTTAATCTTAATCATGTCAATATCAAATCTTTTCTCATTAAAAGAAAGTCAATTATATTCATATGAACAATTCCATCTCTGCTCATATCAACTTTATCCAAAGACATTACATATTGTTTTTCTCTGTTACTTAATGCCGCTTTGCCAACAATATTATATCTTCCAACGCCTTGTATTAAATACGCTTTCTTCATTCTTTTAAGATAATTATAAAACAAATCATCATTCCATTCTCTCTGATTTATCTCATAATACTGCCTCATTTCATAAAATAAAAAACCGTAACCACAAACCAAATGCAGCTACGGCTTATAAATCTTTATTTACTATTTTACCTTAGACATAATCTCGTCTTTTAACTGTTTAATAATAGCAAGAACTTCATCAAATGTATCCTCAACAGCAACCTTCTTCTGTATGCTCTTATCTCTTGTAGAAATCTCACAAAGGTTTTCCTTAAGATTCTTAGGGCTTACAACAACTCTTACTGGACATCCAAGTAAATCTGCATCTGCAAACATAGCACCTGGTCTTACGCCCTTTCTGTCATCATAAATTACATCTACACCTGACTTCTGAAGTCTGTCATATAGATCATCAGAAACCTTCTTAACCTCTGCATCATCAGATCTTAAGCAGCATATATGAACTTCCCAAGGAGCAATAGTTATAGGCCATATTGGACCATAATCATCATGCTTGGCTTCACAAACAGAAGCTGCAAGACGTCCAACACCTATACCATAGCATCCCATAATAGGATACTGTAACTGACCATTCTGATCAGTATACTGCATGTTCATAGACTTAGTATACTTAGTTCCAAGCTGGAATATATTACCAACTTCTATACCTCTTGATATAGTTATTGACTTCTTGCCACAGCATGGACATATACCACCCTCTGTAATCTTCGCAAAGTCATAATACTCTATATCCTTAACATCTCTGTCTACATTAAAACCAGTATAGTGATACTCATCTTCATTAGCACCACAAACAAGATTCTTAGTTCCCTTAAGTGAAGAATCATATAATACTGTACACTTTGCATCAAGACCAACTGGTCCCATATAACCTGCAACAAGACCAGACTCTAAAGTAATCTCTGCTGCATGTATCTCTTCTCCAAGGAAATTGCGAAGCTTAGTTTCATTTAGTTCCATGTCGCCTCTCATAAATACAATTACATACTCATCAGTAAGGTTCTTCTGATAAACAACAGCCTTACAAGTCTGTGTAATATCTTTCTTAAGGAAACCAGACACTTCCTCAATTGTCTTATATCCAGGTGTATGAACTTTCACAAGTTCTTCCATAGCTGATTTATCATCATTAATAATAATATTCTCAGCAGCCTCCATATTTGCTCTGTAATCGCACTCACTACAAATAGCTATAGTATCCTCTCCAATAGGAGTAAGAAGCATATACTCATGAGAAACGCTTCCTCCCATCATACCAGAGTCTGACTTTACAGATATAACATCCGGAACACCTGCTTTAGCAAATATTCTGTGATATGAATCATAACAAATCTGATAATAATTCTCCAAATCTTCCATTGATGTATGGAATGAGTAAGCATCCTTCATAGTGAATTCCCTTACTCTTATAAGACCTGCTCTCGGTCTTGCTTCGTCCCTGAACTTAGTCTGGAACTGATATATCATAAACGGATACTTAGTATAAGTATTAGCACTTTCCCTTACAAGATGCACTGCTGCTTCTTCATGAGTCATACCAAGAACTATACCTGCACCACTTCTATCCTTAGCTCTTAACATCTCGCTTCCAATGCTCTGATATCTTCCTGACTCTTCCCATAAACTCTGAGGCATAACAACTGGGAAAAGTACTTCCTGTCCGTCAATACTGTCCATCTCTTCACGAATAATATTCTCAATCTTCGTAGTAACTCTCTTAAGTACCGGATACTGCGAATAAATACCATTAGCTACATACTTCATGTAGCCACCCCTTACCATAAACGCATGGCTGTCAACTATACAATCGGAAGGTCTTTCTTTAAATCGATCTCCAACCATCTTATCAAGTTTCATATTATTATATCCTCCGTTCTTTTATCAAGTATCTCAAAAACACCATACAAAATGATTATAACACTCAAATTAAATTTTTGCAATATAAGTGTTACTGTTCTAATTTCCGCTGGCAAAACTATTATCATCAGAATTTAAATAATTCTCAATACCCTTTGCTATTCCCTCTGCAAGTTTATTCTGATATTCATCATCTTTTAATTTTGATAATTCTTCATTATTTGTCATATATCCTATCTCTATTAAAGCAGAAGACATATTAGTATCTCTTAATACCTGATAATTTTCAGCAAGTATTCCCCTGTCACTTGCTCCTGTTAACTCAGCAGCTTCTTTCTGAATCTCATAAGCAAGATTCTTAAACTGTTCCTTCTTAGGATGATAATATGTAACTATACCATTAACACTACTATCCTGTACATATGAGTTCGCATGAACACTGACAAAGGCCGCTGCATCTATGGTTTTATTGGCTAAACTAGCTCTTTCAGAAAGTGATATATCCACATCACTTGTTCTAAGTTCAACAACAGAATATCCGTCCACTAGTAATTTTGCCGCCACTTTTCCCGAAACTGTGAGCACAAGGTCTTTTTCAAGAATTCCACCATAATCGGCACCAGCCATAATTCCTCCATGGCCTGCATCTATTACTACTGTTCCAAGACTTTTTTTATCATCAGAATTTCTTTTCTTTTCTTCTGTTTTATCTTCATTCTTCTTATCTTTTTTCTGTTCTTCTGTTTTATTTTCATCAGGCACACTACCTGCTGGAACCGCTTCATCATTAATTAAATTAGCACCTTTCGCATCATTTTCATATGCAACTTCCAGCTGTTTTACAAGATCATCAATTTGTCTTTCATACTTTCTCTTATTTGAAATTCTTCCACAATTATACGAAATAATACATGTTAACAATAAAATCCCAGTAAACAAAAACCTTCTATTCCTAATAACCATCTGTCTTCTGGTTCTTTTTCCATGATTTGTTCCAAATATTCTATCCCAGTCAAAAATATAAGCAATTATTTTTTTAATTCTTCTCTCCATCTAAAATTCAAGCCTCCAAATAATTATCATACTATTGCAAACACCCAATTTCCTGCTCATCCCATAATTACTAACGCTACCATTTTATCACAGTTTCTTACATATTTCTACATCTTTTAATAAGAATTTCGTAGAAAATTCTTGTTAAAAAAACAAGGACAAGATAAATCCTGTCCTTGTGAAAAATAATCATTCATTTAATTTTATAATCAAGGTGCTGTTGCACTTATTGATCCATTAGCTATAGTATAAACACCATACTGGCTTAACTTGTAGTTTGCTCCACCATTGCTGTCCCAGCTGTTGCCACCATTGTTAAAGCAGCATATTATACCTGAAGATGTACCAAGGTCAATTGTAATTTTCTTATATCCTGAAACCTCTGAATCTTCCATCTTAACACCTGGTACACTTGTCCATGACTGGCTAATTAACTGATAATGAATATATGCCTTTGACCATGATGTCTTATAATAAACAATAACCTTTCCTTCTTCAGCAACAACTACATTAGGTACACCCTCTGTAATATTTCCGTTCTTAACTACGTAAGTACCAGCATTAATCTTATAATTTGAACCGCCATTGCTGTCCCAGTTTCCACTTCCGTTGTTGAAGCAAGCTGTAAGATAAGTAGCTGTTCCTAAATCGATAGTAATTGTTGTATATCCTGCATATTCACTTCCTGCCATCTTGACTCCTGGTGCAACTGTCCATGAACCTCCGGCTTTCTTATAATGAATATAAGTGTTAGTCCATCCAGTATAATAGTAGATTTTTGCTGTGTTTCCAGGAGCAGGTGTTGCTGTTGGTTCTATTGTTGGTGCCACCGTTGGCTCTACCGTTGGTGCCACCGTTGGCTCTACTGTTGGTGCTACTGTTGGCTCTACTGTTGGTGCTACTGTTGGTGCTACTGTTGGCTCTACTGTTGGCTCTACTGTTGGTGCCACTGTTGGTGCCACTTCTTCATAGACATCAGCAAGTTTAGTTACAGAACCATTCTTTACTGTATAAACACCCTTGCCCATAGAGTAATTAGCTCCATTATGGCTATCCCAGCTGCCTGATTTATTATTAAAGCATGCTGTTAATGTAGTATCGCTGCCAAGATCAAGAACAACATCATAGTATCCAGCCTTGTCATCACTCTTAGTCATTGCTGTTCCTGGATATGATGACCATGAGCCATTACCAATCTTATAATAAATATATGGTGTTGTCCAGCCTGTATAGTAATATACCTTAACCTTTGTAGAAGGAGCTGGTGTTGCCGTTGGTGCTACTGTTGGCTCTATTGTTGGTTCTACTGTTGGCTCTACTGTTGGAACCACTGTAGCTGTTGGCTCCGGTGTTGGCTCCTCTGTTGGTGCTGGTGTTGCTGTTGGCAAATCCTGCTTTTCGAAATCAACACCCATGTAGTTGTAAAAAGTATTATCAACAATAATAAATCCTGTTTCACCTGTTACCGGACTCTGTCTTACACTAATATCTCCGTCGTTAAAGATAACATACTTATATTCGCATGATCCGTCAATAACCATTTTGTAAATATTATCATTAACATATGTCATCTGCTGTCCATACCATTTTGAATTCTGATAACCTTTGTTATCATAAATATATGCATAAACTTTAGGGGTAGCCGAACTATCTATTACTTCACCAGCCTCATTTTTATTCCACCATTCTGGTCTTTCAAAATAAATAGTTACTTCATCTTTTGGTTCTCTTACAATATTTGTAAGTCTTTCTGTTGCAGTATAAGCTTTATTAATCCATACAGAATATGAACGACCGTTAACTGAGAATTCTCCGTATCCATTACTAATTGTAACAGTTCCAGAAACATTACCAGTCATATCATACCAAGTCTCTCCGTTATGCTTATTACCAACATACATAGATATACTTCCTGCACCATTATCTGAAATAAGTGCTGCAAGTCCTGAACCAGCATGTTCACTGTCACCCTCTCTTGACCAGCCAATAACATCTGAACTATTCATATACTCATGCTGTGTTCCATAAGCATAATCTGTTCTTGCAACCATAAGTTTATCTATATCAGCTTTACATGAAGGTGTTTCACCATCACTAGTGCCATAATAATCTCCATAAAATACACATGGATATCCACTTTCTCTTGTAAGAATAAAGCAGTAAGCCATAGGTTTAAACCATGAAGCAACTGAATCATTAGAGCGGCCTGCCTGTGTATCATGATTCTCAACAAAAGTTACAGACTTTGTTGAATTAGAACTTGTTAACGTTCCAGTAACAAGTTCAGACAAGTTATATCCGCCTTTTCCTGCTTCATTAAATTTGTAATGTAATGGAAAATCAAATACTGACATTGATGAATTCACTGCAGTAAGATAACCATTAAGCTCACTAGTGCTTCCAGAAGCATATTCACCAACTGTAAATAATTCCTTACCAGTTGCACTTCTTACACTAGATAACCATTCTTTATAAAATGTATTATCTATATGTTTAACTGCATCAAGTCTGAAACCGTCAATATTAGTCTCATTAACAAACCATTTTCCCCAGTTAGTAAGTTCATTTCTAACATTAGTATTATTAAAATCAATATCAAGACCTGATAAGTAATCAGCATTACCGTTGTCGCTTCCTACATTGTTGTCCCATGATTTACCTTCAAATAAATAAATCTGAGTACCTCCGCCAGACAAAGCATTCTCAATTCCATCAAAACAATTCTTATCCCACTTGAAACTAGAGTACTTATTTCCTCTTCCTGGGAAATTATACTTTGTCCAAAAAGCCTGATATACCTTTGAACCACTTACTTCATTACGATTATTTCCATATACAGGAAATGCAGTTAAATATTCCGCAGCATCTGCTGACATACGATGATTAAGAACTACATCAGCATAAACCTGAATATTCTTACTATGAAATTTATCGATAGCATCAAGTAACTGCTGTTTTGTTCCATACTTTGTACGAACTGTTCCTTTTTGATCAAATTCTCCAAGATCATAAAGATCATATACGCCGTATCCTACATCATATGTTCCACCGCCCTTATAACATGGTGGTATCCATACTGATGTAAAACCAGCATTCCCAATATACTCGGCCTGTTCGTTAAGGTTATTCCAAAATGTTCCATCACTTGAAATTCCCCACTCAAATGCCTGAAGAATAGTGCCATTGACACTAGGTGTAGATCCCGCCTTAGCAGTACTGTTACCCTTTACAGCGCTAAGACCAACTGTTGATGCTGCAAACGTAGTTGCTGCAGCCAAACCAAATACCATAATTTTTTTTGCGTTAAATCTCTTCATGGTAGCCCCTTTCTATTAAAATAAAAAGTAAAAATAAAAAAGTAAAAAAGTTAATAAAATAAATAAAAGTAAATAAAAGTATTGTCGATTTTCCCACTCATCAACATGCAAAAGACATATTCCTTCCCACTGAAATATACCTTACAACAATATTTATTATAACACCATTTATAATTTTTTCAAAAGGTTTTTAGAAATTATAATACACAAATTATCCTTGTTTTTTTGTTAATTATAACTAATTGCATTTAAGTCTATAGTAATTTAGACCTAACATTATTGTTTTTTTCATGCAATATGTTCAAATTAGCCAATGCTAACAGCTCATATTTTATAAAAAACACAAAAAATTATAAAATTAGCATAAATAGTTCACGACTTAAGTTTTCCAAACTTTTTATTGAATAGGATTTTTCAAGATAAACATTTTTTTCCAATATTTCAGACAATATAGAAAATGATGCATCAAAACATCCGGATTTTCTTATTTCATCATATGATTTTATAACCCCTGCAATAGCAATAACTTTCTTCCCATGTTTTTTTGCTAACGTTGCAACAGCATAAGGAGTTTTTCCATGTTTTGTCTGGCCGTCCATACAGCCCTCACCAACAATTACAATATCAGCATTCTTTATATCTTCCTCTAATTTTTCAAGTTCAATTATAGCTTTGGCTCCAGAAGATACCTTTCCATTGCAAAAAGCCATTAATGCGAATCCGAGTCCCCCTGCTGCCCCTGCTCCTGGTTCACAGGTAAAATCATACTTTAAAAACTCCGTAACTTTCTCAGAATAAGACTTTATCCAGTTATCCATGGCACATGCCATCTTATTATCTGCTCCTTTTTGAGGTGCAAAAACAAGACTGCAGCCATTTACTCCAGTCAATGGATTGTCAACATCCGAAAGAGTTGTGATATCGCAATTATTAATCATATTTAAATATTTTTCATTTTCTATTATTATTTTATTAATTTTTTCTAAATCTTTTCCTGCAGGATATTGAATCTTAGAATTATTCTCATAAAAACCCACTCCCAAAGCAGACAACATACCAATTCCACAATCATTAGTAGCAGATGACCCTAAACCTATATATATCTTCCTGCATCCCTTGTCCAATACCTTTTTTATAACCTGACCTACACCATATGATGTTGTATTCAAAGGATTCCTTTTAGCCTTTTCAATTAATTCAATACCACATATCTTTGCAATTTCTATAAAAGCGGCATCACCATATATGCCATACTCTGCATATATTTCTTCCAGCAAGGGTCCCTTTACAAGTTCCTTTTCAATGCAAATATCAACTGAACTGCCAATTGCACTAAGTGTTCCCTCTCCTCCATCAGCCATGCACTTTACAATAACATCTACACAAGGGTTAACCATCTCTATACCTTTTTTTACGGCCATACCAGCTTCATATGAAGTCATTGATTCTTTAAAGGAATCCATTGCAACAAGTACTCTCAACTAAATCCCCCTCCTCTTTCTGTAGTATTGTCTGATAATATTAGTTACTATAATGCTTATCAGTATTGTTATTATAATTGTCAAAAGCGGATACACCCATAGATAAACTATATTTTCATCTATACCATAATATCTTCCAAGTCTTATAAAAATTCTTCCAATAATTACATGAATTATATAAATATTAAGAGAATATACGTCTCCAAGTACTTCAAAAGGTGCATTTATAAGCTTTTTGCCATTCTTTACAGCAAGCATAAATAAAAATGAACCACACATTACACTTCCAATCTCAGTAAAATCAAGTCTTGAATTAACATGTGCAGAAATCAGCACAATTATCATTCCCAAAGATGATAAATATGCCATATCTCTATTGGAAATCTTATATTTCCAACTTTTATTATATGCCAGATAATTACCAAGAATAACATATGGCATTGTTCCAATTAGTGCATTTCCCTTTACATGCCATGTAAGTCCATATGCCATCATTATCATGCATACCGTACATTTCATGATGAATAATAAAGGCAACAGCTTATATACAATATTTCGTATATTATACCTTTCCATAAGGTATAGAACCACATAGGAATAAACCAAAGAGCCAAGAAACCACAAATGTCCTGCATTTATAATATCGAAATTACTAAATACAAGCATCTTAATCCACTCTTTTATGCTGAAAAACTGAATAACCCAGCCTTTAAAATTATTATCAATAATCTTCATAATAAGTTCAAACACAAAATAAATTCCTATTGCTGTTAGTGTCAGTCTTAATATTCTAAGCATTCTTCTTAATATTTTCTTTTCTGAATTTCCATTACGACTATATGCATAATATCCTGAAATCATACAAAATAATGGAATGATAAACACATTAATCGTTTCCAGAAGATATCCTGTCTCTCCTGGAAATTTGAAATGTGTTTGTATAACAAGCAGACATGCTATGCCCTTCAAAAAATTCAAAGCATGATTTCTGCTGTGATCTATCATTCTGTGAAGCATTCTCCCACCTTCCCTTCGCAAAACGGATTAATTGTTCTCTACTATATCAGTTAACTTAAACTGCTGTTCACAATACATACATCTGTAAATTGCATTCTCCTTATCAGTAAGCCTGAATATATGAGATAAATTAGGCTCAACAGATGTTACGCATCTTGGATTTTTACATTTTATTATATTAGTTACAGTGTCAGGAAGCTTTGGTGTAACCTTGTCCACTATAACACCATTCTTTATTACATTAACTGTCAGCTTGTGGCTGATTGCTCCAAGCAGATTAATATCTATATCTAATGGTCCTTCTATCTTAACAATATCTTTCCTTCCCATCTTGTTGCTTTTTGCATTCTTAATAATTGCTACACAACAGTCAGAATCTTCCAGTTTCAGATATGAATATAATTTCATGGAATCGCCAACATGTATATGATCTATAACTAAACCTTCATTGATACCACTTATATTAAGCATCTTTATCTTCCTTTCTGAATCTCTATACTAAGCCAGTTCCAGCAACTTAAGTATTAATGCCATACGGACATAAACACCATACTTAGCCTGTTTAAAATATACCGCTCTAGGATCATTATCTACTTCTGCCGCAATCTCATTTACTCTAGGAAGCGGATGTAATACAAGCATATCTGGCTTTGCAAGTTTCATCTTCTTGCTGTCAAGTATATATGTATCCTTTAATCTTATATAATCTTCTTCATTGAAAAATCTTTCTCTCTGAACTCTTGTCATATAAAGAATATCAAGTTTATCCATAACCTCTTCTATAGTTCTTACTTCTTTATATTCTATATTATTAGCCTTAAGCACTTCTTCTCTTATATAGTTAGGCACCTTAAGTTCCTCTGGAGAAATAAAATACATAGTCACATTATTATATCTCGCAAGAGCATTAACAAGTGAATGCACAGTTCTTCCAAACTTAAGATCTCCGCAATATCCAATTACTATATTGTCAAGTCTTCCCTTAAGACTCTTAATTGTAAGTAAATCTGTAAATGTCTGTGTTGGATGATTGTGACCTCCATCTCCTGCATTAATAACAGGAATTAAAGAATACTGAGAAGCCACCAGTGGTGCACCCTCTTTAGGATGTCTCATGGCACATATATCTGCATAACTTGAAATAACTCTGATAGTATCTGCTATACTCTCTCCTTTAGCTGCCGAACTCGAATCTGCTGATGAAAAACCAAGCACTTTTCCACCAAGATTCATCATGGCTGCCTCAAAACTAAGTCTCGTTCTGGTACTTGGCTCATAGAACAATGTTGCAAGTTTCATGCCATCACAAATCTTGCTGTACTGTTCTGGATTATCAATAATCTTTTGTGCCAAGGCTAGTAAATCATCTAATTCCTCAGCTGTTAAATCTAATGGACTTATTATATGTTTCATTATATTAATCCTCTTTCCTCAAAATACAATCATTTTTACTCTTGTACCATTGTACTAAAAATATAAAGATTTTACAAGATAAATTTTTATATTCAGAAAAAAAAGGTCAGATTTTTTTTCCAACCTTTCATTTTATATATTAATAAACAGTTTTTAGGCTTACAACAAA
The DNA here is from genome assembly GCA_024691145.1 of Lachnospiraceae bacterium. GTDB lineage: Bacteria > Bacillota > Clostridia > Lachnospirales > Lachnospiraceae > JAILNW01. The sequence goes on along the minus strand of JAILNW010000105.1, from coordinate 2,615 downwards.
TACAGAACCTTTTCCCGGAGTGCTTGTTACATATATTTTTCCATTACATCTGCCTACAATTTCTTTACATAGTGCAAGTCCCAGTCCATTCCCCTGGGTCTGTCTTGAAGAATCTGCCTGATAAAACTTATCAAATATATGTTTTAAAGTCTCATCGTCCATTCCAATTCCATTATCACTTATATACACTTTAACATGATGTGCGGTCTTTTCTATTCTTACCATAATCTCTGAATTATCAGCAGAAAATTTTATGGCATTTGAAATAATATTCATCCACACCTGAAAAAGCAGTTCCTTCTGGCCTTTATATATAATCTCAGGCATATCAATATTAAAATCAATCTGCCTGTCATACCATTTTGGCTCTAGTAAAACTATTGCTTCTCTTATCTGTTCATCAAGTCTGTATTCTGTAGGTTCATCTAACACTGCAGAGTTCTCAATTTTAGAAATACTTAGAATGTTTGTTGTAAGGGTATTAAGCTTCTCAATGCTGAAAAACGCTTTATTTATGTACTCTTCTTTCTCTTCTTCTGATAAATCAGGATTTTTAAGTAATGTCAGATATCCGCTTAAGGAAGTCAAAGGTGTTTTAAACTCATGGGAGACATTGGCAATAAAATCATTTCTTATCATTTCAATAGAATTAAGTTCCTTAGCCATTTTATTAAAGTTTTCAATCATTATTGCAATTTCTTCCATTTCGCCAGCATACTCTAATTCAATGTCATATTCACCTTTAGCTATTTTTTTTGAAGCCTCACTGATTTTGTTAATCGGTTTCATAACCCTTAAAGTTACAAAATTAGCTGAAAGTATTCCCAATGCTTCACAAAACAGGCACAATACAAACATCATAATTACAGATATGCCTTCACTTCTTAACTTAATGCTAAGTTTATCCAGAATAAAAAATGCAAATAATGTAAGGCAGAACAATAACATAAATGCCAGAAAAAACTTAATGGCAAGTAAAAAACTCATCTTTGCTTGTCTTTTGTCTCTAAGCATAATAACACCTTCTTTTATTATATGAATTATTCTTCGTTCTTCACCACTCTATAACCTAATCCCCTTATAGTCATAATCTTAAAGTCTTTATTATTCTTAAATCTGTCTCTTAATCTGCTTATGTGTACATCTAATGTATGTCCGTCAACATAATCATCTATACCCCATATATCGTCAAGAATCTGCTGTCTCGTGAATATTCTTCCTGGAAATGATAACAATTTGTATAGTAAAAGAAATTCTTTCTGTGGCAGAATCTGGCTTCCATTATCATCTGTAACAGTCCAGCTGCTATATTCCACAATTGTTGAGCCGAACACCAGTTTTTGTTCATGGGCACTTTTTACCCTTCTTAATAGTGCTTCAACTCTGAATACCAGTTCATTGATATCTATTGGCTTAACCATATAGTCATCTGCACCTGATTTAAATCCAATTTCCTTATCAGTTATGCTTCCCTTTGCAGTTATAACCATAACTGGAATATCCTTATCCGTCATTCTTAGTTTTTTTATAAATGTAAATCCATCTTCTCCTGGTAACATTACATCAGAAATAATAAGATCTATATACTCCTTCTCAATAATATCATAAGCTTCCATTGTATCTTTAGCTTCAAAAGTATTATAGCCATTATTTTTTAATGCCTTGGAAAACAAAGTTCTAAGATCATTATCATCTTCTAAAACCATTATCTGAAACACGTCGTAATCCTCCTTATGCAATTAATTATACTGTTTAAACATATCTCTTATGGCATTGCACATTTTAGAACTAATTTCAATATAATTATCAAAATCAACAAACATAACCGTATTATCATTATAAAAAACATACCTATAAGAAAAAGAACCATCTTTTATTTCATACCAGCATTCTTCATATGGACTAAACAATATTTTGATACCATCATCCAGTTCATAATCTTTCTCTCTTATAAGTTTTTTCGTACGCACCAATTTTTCAAATTTAGCATCAATCTCATCACTTTCAACCACTTTTTCTTCCTTATATATTTTTTCCACTATTTTTTTAATTACATACTTATTATCTGAATTAGCTACATAAAACTGTACACTTACTCTTTCATCTGGATAATCAATTTTCATTTCATAAGTTTCATATTTTAAAATAAAACTTGTTTCTACATTACCATCAGAATGTATAGCTTTGGGCTCACAAGAATACTTATCTCCAATAATATCCAGTGCATTTTTTTCTATATCCTCACATTTCATAACATTCTGTGGTTTTTCAGTATATGTTTCATAGTATTTTCCTATTAAACCGAAATCTGACACTATCTTTGGAACAATTACAATCTGAAAACTAATAAACAATACTATTAATACTATTGTTGGCATCCTCAGCTTTTCAGTTGTAATAGTTAACATGAATGTGAGGACTTCGATACATATAAATGGAAGTATATATACCAGTACACTATATCCCCTCTCACCATAATAATACTTTGAGGCATAAAGGCAAAGTACACTTGCCAGAGTTATTAATAATATTATTATGCATGTAAATATATATATCAGATTTTCCTTATCTTTATTTAAATACTTTTTATATTTTAAAAAGCTATCAACAACCCA
>JAILNW010000087.1 GCA_024691145.1 Lachnospiraceae bacterium | reverse complement strand
TGCAATAAAAAATATCCTTAATAATATCCCAACTTTTCTTTTCTCTTCCAAAATCGTTCTCTCCCCATAAAAATATAAAACAAAATCCCCAATTACGTAATAGCCATATATCTGTACTTATATTCTACCAAATTGTTTTATATTTTTCAACACTTTTTTAAACTTTGTTAACACAAAAACCAAAGAACTCCTGCTATCGTTTCCAATAACAGGAGTTATAAACTATTATTTGAAAAATGGTTCTAAAAACGTTCCTTGTACTGTCTCTGGGAAGATCATAAGCATGGCAATTATCACTACGATTGTTAAAAGTATTACTGCAATAGAAATCTTTAAGGATGTTGTATCCTTTTTCTGCAGTTCCTGATAATCAGGCATAGTAGCATATGCATATGACGCATCCTGTGTAACATACGTACTTTGAGTATTATACATATCAGCACTTGTATTCTGATACATATTATATGATGTATTATACATATCCTGACTTACAGCAGGTATATATCCTGTAGCTCCAGAAACATCTGTATAAGTCCCGGGAAGTGCTGCCCTTGCAGGTATATAAGTCGTATTCTGATTAGTATATGTTGCTGTGCTAACCGCTTTAACAGGTGGCAGGTATGAAGTATTACGTGTTACCTGGCTTCCCCCATTTGCATTATTTCTTGATACAGCATTCATAAAATTATTAGTATACTGACCATTACTCTGTCCGCCATAATATGTATTATTCAATCTTTGTGTATTCTGATTGTTATATGTATTATTCAGTCTCTGTGTGTTCTGATTATTATATGTATTATTCAGTCTCTGTGTGTTCTGATTATTATATGCATTATTAAGTCTCTGTGTATTCTGATTATTATATCTTCCTGCACCATAACTGTTAGACTTGTATCTTGACTGTTCATCAACAATATCAACAACCTTTGCACCAACATCTACTGCTATATCGTCAACAAGCATGTCGGCTTTACCACCATCATAACTTGTACCAAGATAAGCAATTGGCTTTCTCTGAGTTCTCTGAGGAGTACTGTTAGAAGTATTATTTCTCCTTGCTCCCTGAGATACTGGTACCGGATACAATGCCTGTGTGTTACTCATGTTGGAAGATGTATTGTACAAGTCAGGTATCCTCTGTGTACCAGAAGTTCCTATATCCTGTCTGTCTCTCTTAATAAAAGCATCTCTTCTGTCATCTACATATCCTGTATTATCAAATTGTTTTCCTCTTCCAGATGCATATCTTAAATATCTATTTTGGTAATTATCCTGACTATTCTGGCTGCTTTGATATCTTCCCTGCTGGTTATAAGGGCTTCTGCTTCCATACTGTCCCTGTCTGTTAACAGCTCTACCCTGGCTATAACCGGAGTTAGAAGAGTATTCACGCCCACCTGAATACCCTCTTCCGTTTGAATATTGCTGGTTACCATAATTGCTACCGCCGTAACCGCGACTTGTAAACCCTCTGGCAGAATTCCCATTGTTCTGCATGTTACCATCCATACCCATCAATAACATCCTCCATTAATAACTCCATCCACTCTTTACCCATATATATTTCCAATAAACCCATATTTAGTATACTTTTTATTACAATAGCAATCAATACTTTTTATATTAATAATTGTTAAATCTATGTTACCAAAAACCTCGTATTTACAATCATTTCCAAAAACTCCAGGCACTTTTCATCTGCCCTATAACAGTGTCAATATTCCACTCTTTTTTGCTATTTTTATAACTGTTTGGATCATTTACAGAAACATTGCCATTATCATAAGATTTTAGCACTATAAAATGTCCATTATCAGTAAAGTCACCTGGTCCTACACTGCAAATAACAGGATGGTTATTATTTAGTTCTTCAATAATACTGTTCTTATCTGTTCCAAGACCTTTTACGTTAAGGCCAAGATCCTTGGCTCCTGTTGTATATAATGTCCATCTTGTTCCAACGCCATATTCCACATAATCATGTTCCTTTGCATACTTGCTTATAATATAAGGATTCATGCTATAATCTTTAGTAAGATAAGTATAAATCATTGAAAGACACGTTGGTCCGCAGGCTGTGTAACCTACAACACCATTGCCATAACTATAATATCCCCATCTTTTATCCCACTGGATAAATAACGGAATATTATTGCCTTTAACATCTTCGCTTATGTCAATATCATCTTCTGGTTCTTTCTCCGCATTATCAAGATAATCAAGAACAAAATCAATTGTATCGGTGTCAATTATAATCATCTTTATTACTCTGTCTGGATAAGATGAAAAATGCTGCAGCACTGGTATTGCCCTTGGATTATCTCTACATATATCAGCTAATTTAAATAACTGTTCCTGATTTACATCTTCTGCATCCTTGAATGTTCCTAAAGCTTCATCTATTAACCTCTGGTTTTCAGCATCCTTTTGCATGGCTTCCTCCACGCCCTTTTGTTTATATTTATTATATGCCAGAAATCCTATAAGTATCATAGAACACAGTACCATAATAATAGTTAAAACTATCAGTATTCTGTCTCTTTTTTCTTTGTCCATATTATCACCCCTTAAAAAATGTCAAAACTATAAACTGTCCTTGTATGGTATTCCTGATTCTTTGGCAAAATAAGACTAGGAAAGTTCTTATTATGTATAGAATCTATATATCCATGTGTTTCTATACAGAAACCTGAGTATTGATTATACTCTTTATTATACTTCCCGCTTTTTTTAAAAAGATAATTGCCTGTGTAAAATATAAAACCTGGTTCTTCACTTTGACAGGTCATCTTAATTCTTGTTTTCTCAGAATATGCCTCTGCCACAACCTTAAGTTTCTTTAAACTGCCATGATTTTCATTTGCTATATAATAATCGTCATAGCCATTATTCATAATTGCAATTCCATCACCAACAGTTTTAAAACTGCTAAAATCATAAGGAGTACCAATACAGCTAATTATATTTCCATCAGGTCTTTTATCATTATCCATAGTAAGCTTTCTGTCTGCATAAAGTTTTATTTTGTGATTAAGTACAGATAAATCATCTTGCAAATCACTTACCCCATTAAGATTAAAGTATGAATGATTTGAAAGATTGACTATAGTATCTTTATCACTAATTGCTTTGTAATCAATTATTAATTCATTATCCTTCGTTAACTGATATGTAACAGTTACATTAAGATTACCAGGATAATTTTCTTCCATATCAGGGGATATCCTTGAAAATACAAGTGCATCATCACTTTCTTTACATTGCCAGACATATCTGTTAAATCCCTTCCTGCCACCATGCAGATGATCATC
>JAILNW010000316.1 GCA_024691145.1 Lachnospiraceae bacterium | reverse complement strand
GAATACCATTTATCCATCTGACAAGAAGTTAGATATTGATGTTGAGACATTGTTTATAAATAAGGGCGTTATTGAGGAGTTTGCAGGAAGTTCACATGACAATATTACAATTGAATTACTTGCGAAATGTTAGAATTAAAGATAGTTAATCATTGATTTAGAAAGGAATTAGAATTATGAGATATTTAGGAGAAATGCGTGAAGGCGAGAATGTTAATGATATATATTTATGCAAATCAAAGCAGATTTTAAAGACAAAGGCAGGAAAGACTTATTATTCTGTTATGTTACAGGACCAGAGCGGAAGTATGGATGCCAAAGTATGGGATCTTACTAATGCCATTGGACATTTTGAGGCACTTGATTATATAGCAATAGTTGGTCAGGTTACAAGTTTTCAGGGAAATTTGCAGCTCAATATCCAGAGAGTAAGAAAGGCACAGGAGGGAGAGTACAATCCTTCAGACTATATGCCTGTAAGTAAGAGAAATATTGATGAAATGTATAAGGAGCTTACTGATTTTATACCAACAGTTAAGAATGAGTATCTTAACAAACTTCTTTGTATGTATTTTGTTGAAAATAAAGAGTTCATAAATAACTTTAAGAAGCATAGTGCTGCCAAGGCTGTTCATCATAGTTTTATGGGTGGTCTTTTAGAGCATACATTAGGTGTAACAAAGATGTGTAATTACATGGCTTCTTATTATCCAGTACTTAACAGGGATTTGCTTATAACAGCTGCTATGTTCCATGACATAGGAAAACTTAGTGAAATATCAGCATTTCCAGAGAATGATTATACTGATGATGGCCAGCTTCTTGGACACATTTTTATAGGTGCTGAGATGATAGGTAATAGCATAAAAAGTATACCGGGATTTCCTAAGAAACTTGAATCAGAACTTAGACATTGCATACTTGCACATCATGGAGAACTTGAGTTTGGTTCACCTAAGAAACCTGCCATAGTTGAGGCTGTTGCTCTTAATTTTGCAGATAATACAGATGCCAAGATGGAGACATTTACTGAAATTTTGGATTCATCAGATGGAAAGACAGAATGGCTTGGTTTTAACAGATATTTTGATTCTAATGTAAGAAGAACTGTTGGTAAGTAGATTACTTTATAATACAGGGGGATACTATGTCAAAATCACAACAAAAGAATAAGGAAAGCAATACTCCATATAAAAAGGATGATGAACTTTTAGTTAATATAGAAGATATTAGCGTAAATGGTGAGGGTATAGGACATGTTGATGGTTATACCATTTTTGTAAAGGATACTGTTCCTGGTGATCTTGTTAAGGTTAAGATTATTAAGGCAAAGAAGACATATGGTTATGGCCGTTTAATGGAGATAGAAAAGGAATCTGAGGACAGGGTTAAACCTCTTTGTGCTGTTGCAAGACAGTGCGGAGGCTGCCAGATTCAGCATCTTAGTTATGAGAAGCAGCTTTTATTTAAGCAGAATCATGTTAAGAACTGTTTAGAGAGAATAGGCGGCATAGAGGATGCTGAGAAGTATATGGAGCCTATTATTGGTATGGAGAATCCATATTTTTATAGAAATAAAGCACAGTTTCCAGTGGCAGAAGGCAAAGATGGCAGTGTGAATGTTGGTTTTTATGCTGGAAGAAGCCACAGCATTATTCCTGCTGATAATTGTTACATTCAGGCTAAGGAGAATGGAGAGATTATAAAGCTTGTTAAGGAATGGATGAATGAAAACCGTGTTAAGGCTTATGATGAAAAGTACCAGTCAGGTATTGTAAGACATATAATGACAAGGGTTGGCTTTGTTACTAAAGAGGTTATGGTTTGTATTGTTATAAATAGTACAAATCTTAATGATAAGCTTTCAAAGGCTCTTGTTGATAAATTAAGTAAAGTTAATAATATAGCCAGTATTATGCTTAATTTTAATACGGATAATACCAATGTTATACTTGGCCAGAAGGTTCAGGTACTTTATGGCAATGGCTACCTTTCTGATTATATAGGTGATATTCAGTATCATATTTCACCGCTTTCTTTTTATCAGGTTAATCCTGTACAGACTAAGAAGCTTTATGATACTGTTCTAGAGTATGCATTTGATGATGATAATAAGGACAAGGTTGTATGGGACCTTTATTGTGGTATAGGAACTATTTCTTTGTTCCTTGCAAAGAAAGCAAAGATGGTTTATGGTGTTGAGATTGTACCTGAGGCCATTGATGATGCCAGAAATAATGCGAAGCTTAATGATATTTATAATGTTCAGTTTTTCTGTGGGGCAGCAGAGGAGGTTGTGCCTTCCAAGTATGAGATGAGTGGCGGAGCAATAAGTGCGGATATAGTTGTTGTTGATCCTCCTCGTAAGGGCTGTGACGAGAAACTTCTTTCTACAATTGCCCTTATGAAGCCTGAAAGAATTGTTTATGTAAGCTGTGACCCTTCTTCACTTGCAAGAGACCTTAAGTGGCTTTTGGCAAATGGATATGAGATTAAGAAGGTTAGAACCTGCGACCAGTTCTGTCATACGATACATGTGGAGAGTGTGGTTAAACTTGAGAGTGTAAACAACTAAGCTAATATAAACTAAAATAAAGAAAAGAGATAAATTAATTATACAGGTAGTTTAAAACTGAAGTAAGTTGCTTCAGAAATTCAAGAATCAAAACTGAAGCAGTGTGAATAAGAATTGTTATTTCACGTTACATTAGCGTTTGTTCCTTGGATGCACCATGTACTTATTGTTCAAAAATGTAAAACAATCGAAGAAGCACTGTTTTATATTCAAAGGACTGTTAAAGATGGTAAGAAGGTTAGAACCTGTGATTAGTTCTGCTATATGCTACATGTGGAGGCTATAGTGAAATTGGAAAGAATTTAATGATACGATGTGAGAAATAACTGTTGCAAATTTTGCAACAGTTCAAAGTGTGGTGGATAAGAAGGGGAAAAAAGAAAGGAATCATCTAAAGAGAGAATTATAATAAATATAAATCAGAGAATAGTAGACAGGTTGTAAGTTATGAAGTGAAAGTTAATTAATGATGTCTTGAATGTTCAAAAGATAAAGCTGTGCATACTACATCACATGGAGTCATTCAACAATCATTGGAAATAAAATGATTGCTGAATATATAAGTTTGTCCGAATTCGAAAATTTATATATGATGTGGGCAAGAAATAAGAACTTGAATAAGTTGTGGCTGAATAATCTCAAGAAAGAAGTGAAAAGTTTGTCAATACAAAAAGAATGTTTTGAATGCTTTGATGTTTATACCTCTGGCGAGGGAAAATCTTTTGTTTATGCAGAGTTCAGAAACGATAAAGCATTTATTAATGGATTAATTGATTATTTTTTTAAAGAAACAAACTTATTGAATTATGCTAGGAGAAATAACAGGATTAATTTTTCAGGAACGGACCGACAATATGCAAAATTATATAGTAATATTAGTGTGTTTTTAAACAGAGAATTAGAGACTTTAGCTGTTGGTGTTATTAATGAGGAAGAGAAAAGGGTAATTGAGCAAGAGTATAAATTTATAGATAACAATGGTAAGTTAATGGTTCAAAATGATAAAGTGGGAAAAATAGGAGAATATATATTTCATTTATTATTAAATGAGTATTTTGGTTTGGAATGTATTTTGCCAAAATTTAAATGTATTACAGATAGAAATATGAGTGTTTTTGGTATTGATACATTGTTTTTAGATATAGACAAAAAAATCTTATTTTTTGGAGAATCAAAATTTTGTAAGACAATAGATAATGGAATAATTTTAATAAATCGTTCGCTTAAGGATTATGAACAGCAAATTGATGAAGAATATAGGATTGTTCTAACTAACGATGATGCGTTCAATATTTCTCCAGAATTTAAAAGATTATTTGGTGATACTAGGCAAATGGCAATATCATTTAAAAAATTTATTGAAATGACCTCTATTAAACAAATAGGTGTGCCAATTTTTATTGCACATGGTAATGATGTATGTGAAGGAATAACACCTGAAAAATACATACATAAAATGATAAATAAAATTAGCAAAGAAAATTTTTTTGGAGTTAATGTTAAGTATATATTTATTTCGTTACCTGTGATAGATAAGAATAAATTTATTGAAAAGTCAATTATAAAGGTGGTTGAAAAGCAGAATGAATACAGAAGTAGGATATCCTGAAGTAGCTGATATTCAAGAGTTTAGAGATTTAGTAATAAAAGAATTAGATAGGACAAATAATAAGACTGAATATATGGAAAATCATGCAGATAACCTGTTTTCGCTTGGTTTAACTATGTATTCGAGTATATTTTCATTAGATTCTACTGTATATAATAGTTTTTCTTTAAGTGAAATAGATGATAAAATATCGCTGCATCCTGAACAAATAAAGATTCTTAATAAAATTCGAGAAAACAAGAGCTTAATTTTTAGTGCTCCGACTAGTTTTGGAAAAACATTTGTTATATTTGAGTATATTGCTAGAGAACACCCGAAGAATGTTGTTCTGGTTGTGCCAACATTGGCATTGATAGATGAGTACAAAAGAAGGATTATTAATCAATATAGAAATGTTTTTTGTGAGTATAAGGTGTATTTGTCTATTGAAGAGGGTAAGGAATATGATTTTAATGGATATAATATTTTTTTGGTCACACATGATCGTGTAATTAATGAAAAAATACATGAAATTTTTAAAACAATTGATTTTCTAGTAATAGACGAGGTATACAAGTTGCAAAAGAATGAAGAAGATGATAGAATATTAATTCTGAATTTGGCATATTATAATCTAGCTTCTATTAGTAAAAAATATGTACTTTTAGCACCCTTCATTAGTGGGGTAAAAAATTTAGATAAGTTAGATGATAAACCAGTTTTTTATAGTACAAATTACTCTCCCGTAGTAAATGAAGTAATTGAGATTCCGATTATGGATGAAGGTG
>JAILNW010000059.1 GCA_024691145.1 Lachnospiraceae bacterium | reverse complement strand
ACAGATGAGAATTCATTTATGATTCAGAAGGAAAAAGTCAATAACAATATGAAAGTGAAACTAGTAGACAACTTAGTTAAAGACATATATTTTAATCCGTGTAAGATATTAATAGCTGCACCTCATGAGTATCTTATATCTGTATCAGATAATATTATTAGCAAGTTTGAGGATAAACTTACATTTACATTCTCTACACCTTTTTTCCTTGAAGCTAATAATAAAGGTATTTCAAAGGCAGCAGCACTTGAAAAAATTTGTGAAATATACAATATTACAAAAGATGAGGTCATTGCCTTCGGTGACGGAGGCAATGATTTATCAATGATAAAATATGCCGGCATGGGAGTGGCCATGGGTAATGCTGTAGAAGAATTAAAAGAGGCAGCTAACATGGTGACACTGAGTAATAATGATGACGGCATAGTTTTTGCCTTGAATCAATTGTTAAAAAAGTGTGTATGATTTGTGAAAGCACTTGACAAATGGCATTTATTATTCTATAGTGATAAGTAGTGGAGTTATAATGACTTTAAGTATGTAAGCAAGAGGGGGGTTGTTCGAAAGAACATTAGTATGGCAGATGGAAATTTTGAAAGATTTAACAACTTTGTGAAAAGTGGACAAGGAAATATTAATATGAATCAGGGAATCAATAATCAATCTAACCCAATTCAACAAGGTAATGGCATGAAACCACAGGGTATTAATATACAGTCTTTGCAGCCTAATAAACCAATGCAGCAGTCAGTGGTACAAGGTCCTATGGCGCAGCAGTTAAAACAGCCTGGTATGGCACCAACAGCTCATCAGGGATTGCAGCAGGTGCAGCAAGGTGCAAAACAGCAGCAGATGGGAATGCCACAGCAACAGGTACAACAGATGGGAATGCAGCAGCAACCACAGATGGGAATGCAGCAACAGCAACCACAGATGGGAATACAGCAGCAACAATCACAGATGGGAATGCAGCAGCAGCAACCACAGATGGGAGTACAGCAGCAGCAACCACAGATGGGAGTGCAGCAACAGCAACCACAGATGGGAATACCACAACAGCAGGCACAGCAAGGAATGCAGATTAATAATCAGCAACAGATAGTTCAGCAGAATAATAAACCTATGGGACAGCAGGGAATACAGCAGCCTAACGCCATGGGAAGCAATCAGAATATGAACAACTTCCAGTCATTTCAGGAGGAACCTAAGGATCCTAACACTATAAAGATTGGTAATGACAGTGATGTTGTAGTTTATGGGAAAATGACTAATATGAGTATTAATAGTAGAAAAGAAACAAAGAAGAAAACTTCAGCAGGAAAGATAATTAAGTATGCAATTATTTCGTTGTCAGTACTTTTAGTTTGTTTTATTGTAGGCTTTTATGTAAAAATAAAGAAGGCTGCACAGAGAATGGAGGACAACGGAGTAGTTAATGTTGAAGTAAATGAAGAAAATATAGGACTTGATGATTCAAAAGAGAAAGTTGGTTACCGTACATTGGCATTATATGGACTTGATGCAGATTCCGGCGGAACGAAGCGAAGCGATACTATAATGGTATGTGTAATCAATGAAACTACAGGAGAGATAAAACTTTGTTCTTTATACAGAGATACATTTTTATATGTAGAGAATTGGACTAAACGTGATAAGACACAATATACCAAGGTAAACGCAGCATATACACTTAGTCCTGAGGATGCTCTCAAGGCACTTAATCAAAACCTGGCACTTCATGTAACAGATTATGTTGCAGTAGACTTTATTACATTGGTAAGAATTGTAGATGCCTTAGGTGGAATAGAAGTTACATTGCCAGACAAGGATAACTTTATATTCTGGCTTAATGCGGCAGGTTATGAGGGAGCATATCTTAACAAAGAAAAGTATGTGCCTCTTGATGAAAAGCTAAGAGGAAAGACTGTAACTCTTACAGGATTCCAGGCACTTGGGTATTGTCGTGTAAGAAAGGCATCACAGAAAGCACTTGCTAAGTCAAGACCACTTAAAGGAGAGAGCGATTTAACAAGAGCTGCAAGACAGAATGAGGTTATAAAATTAATATTTGAAAAGGTTAAGACTAATGGAATAACTAGTATGAATAAGCTTATAGAAGTATGCCAGGATCAGAAGAATATGTCTACATCATTAAGCTGGAATGAGATTAAGGAACTTGGAAAGAATGCTTTAGATAAAGGTTATTATATATCTGATGAGAGACTTAATTTCCCTGAGAATCCTCACCTGGTTGAGATGTGGGCATCAAAGGCTTCAACACAGTTTCCAGAGAATAGTCTTTTAGAGGATGTTCAGAATCTTCATAAAAAGCTGTATCCAGATCAGGAGTTAACATCATCAGAGTTAACTAAGGTAATTGAGATAAGTGAACAGCTTGAGAAGTATGAACAGCAATATGGTACAGGAACACCGGCTACCAAGTCAGGAACCAGTGCAGATACAAGTAATTAGTAACAGGACAAATTGAGGATATTATATAGAATCAAGGGTCAAGAGTTATTTGACCCTTGAACTATGTATATTAATGGAGTATTGAATTAAGTAAGAAAGAGGGAGTGTTCGAAAGAACAAAGGATATGGCGGAGAGTATTAATATTATTAAAGATAATAAGAAAATTGAAGAAATTTCAAAAAATATAAATAAAGATAATGAGGTTTTGGATTTTAAGAATTATAAGATTGAAGCTGTGTATGGTGTTATGGATAACATGAGCAATAATCAGCTTCAGGAATTATTAGCTGAGAAGGAAAAGAAGGGTAATTCTAAGATAAATTCGAGTATTATTGTGAAGCTTGTAATTATGACGGTATTAGCATCTCTTATTTGTATTTCAATTGCAATATGGTCTTCAGTTAACAGTTTTAAAAATGACTTAGAAGAAAATGAGGTAATTAATAATAAAGTTGATGAAGAAAAAGTCTTGTCACAGGAAACTAAAGAGAAAAAAGGATATCGTACCATAGCATTTTATGGCCTTGATGGTGGAAAGAAAGACGGAGATAACAGAAGATCAGATACGATTATTCTTTGTAATATAAATGAGGACACAGGGGAAGTTAATTTAGCTTCTGTATATAGAGATTTGTATGCGTATATTGAAAATTATGATGAATACTATACAAAAATGACTGGAAAGAGTTCAACTAATAAATATACAAAAATAAATGCAGCATATAAGGTTAGTCCTGAAGATGCTTTGTTATGTTTAAACCAGAATTTTGCATTGAGAATCACAGATTATGTTGCTGTTGACTTTACAACTGTTGCGAAGGTTGTAGATGCGTTAGGCGGAATAGAAGTAACGCTTCCTGATAAGAAAAATTTCATATATTATCTTAATGCAGCTGGATATGAAGCAGCATATTATAATAAAGAGAAGTATACATATCTTGATGAATCATTAAGAGGACAGACTGTTACTTTAAATGGTTATCAGGCACTGGGATATTGCCGAGTTAGAAAGGCAACATTGCCAGAAGTAAGATCTTTGGAAGGGGAAAGTGATTTTACAAGAGCTGAGAGACAGAAAGAGGTAATATCATTAATATCTGAAAAGGTAAAACATGATGGACTGTCAAGTATTGGAAAACTTCTTAATATATGTAAGGGCCAGGAGAATATGAAAACATCATTTTCGTGGGATGAGTTAAAGGAACTTGGAGCAAAAGTTATAAAAGAAGAGTATTACCTGTCAGATGAAGAAAAAATATCATTTCCTGAGAATATTATGACAAAAAAGGTTGGAAAATCATGGTATGATTTTTGTGAAGGAGATTTTGTTGATGAAGTAAGAACTCTTCATGAGAAACTCTATCCAGATATAGAACTTACTGAGGATGAATTGGTAAAAGTAAAAGAAATTGGTGAAGTTGTTGATGAATACAAAACAAGACCTGCATCGAACTGATGATTTATATAACAATTGCAAACTTTGTCCCAGAAATTGTGGGATAGACAGAAGATTTAATAAAGGATACTGTGGTCAGAGCCATGAATTAAGATGTGCAAGAGCCTCCCTTCATATGTGGGAGGAACCTTGCATATCTGGTAAAACTGGCTCTGGGACAGTATTCTTTTGTGGTTGTTCAATGAAATGTGTTTTTTGTCAGAATCATGAGATATCAGGCAGTAATTATGGAAAGGTTATAGATGTTAACCGATTAGTGGATATTTTCTTTGAACTAAAGGATAAGGGGGCTAAAAATATTAACCTTGTAACCCCTACACATTTTGTGCCAACAATTGCAAGGGCTCTGAATATAGCCAAGGGAAGAAATCTTAATATTCCTGTTGTATATAATACAAGTTCCTTTGAACATGTGGAAACATTAAAGATGTTAGACGGACTTGTAGATATATATCTGCCAGATTTAAAATATATGGATGATGCTATAGCTATAAGATATTCACATGCTCCGAAGTACTTTGAGTATGCAAAGAAAGCTATAGAAGAGATGGTACGACAGAAATCTTATATAGAATGGAATGAGGGACAGGACTTATTAAAAAGCGGTGTAGTTGTAAGGCACATGATACTTCCAGGACATACAAAGGATTCTATGAATATTATTAAATACTTGTATGAAACATATAAAGACAGTATATTTATAAGCATTATGAATCAGTATACACCTGTAACTGATTTGTCAGAATATAAAGAGATAGACAGAAGAATAACAAAAAGAGAATATAATAAAGTAGTGGATTATGCAATTAATCTGGGGGTTGTAAATGGATTTATACAGGGGGATAAGACAGCACAGGACAGTTTTATTCCTGATTTTAGTGATTATTTCGGAGTGTAGAAAGGAAATAATATATGTATGTTGCTATAGACCTTAAGTCATTTTATGCATCTGTTGAATGTGTAGAAAGAAATCTTGACCCGCTGACTACTAATCTTGTTGTGGCAGATTCAGAAAAAACAGAAAAAACTATTTGTCTTGCGGTATCTCCTTCTTTAAAAAGTTATGGTATACCGGGAAGAGCAAGATTATTTGAAGTTGTAAAAAAAGCAAAGGAAGCAAATATCGATTATATAGTTGCATCTCCGAGAATGGCGTTGTATATGGAGTATAGTAAAAGAATTTATGAGATTTATCTAAGATATGTATCAGAAGAAGATATACATGTGTATTCTGTTGATGAGGTATTTATTGATTTATCTGATTATATGCAATTATATAAAAAGACAGAATATGAACTGGCCTTTGACATTGTTAAAGACATTATAAAGGAAACTAGAATTACAGCCACAGTTGGTATAGGAACTAATCTGTATCTTTGCAAGATAGCAATGGATATAGTGGCTAAACATATGGAACCAGATGAAAATGGCATCAGGCTTGCTTTTCTTGATGAAGTGACCTACAGAAAAACTTTGTGGAATCACAGACCATTAAGGGATTTTTGGAGAGTGGGAAGCGGATACTCAAAGAAACTTGAAGAAAAGGGATTATTTACAATGGGAGATATAGCAAGATGCTCCATTGGAAAAAACACTGACTATTATAACGAAGATTTATTATATAAGATGTTTGGAATAAATGCAGAGTTATTAATTGATCATGCCTGGGGATATGA
>JAILNW010000053.1 GCA_024691145.1 Lachnospiraceae bacterium | reverse complement strand
AGCGCTTTTGATGAGCTTACTAAGAATATTGACAAATCCACATTTTCAGATTCTGATTATCAAAAGATACAAGACGAAGTAAATTATTTTAAAACTAAAAAGAATGATGCCTCGTATGATAATGTATATTCATTTAAGAATACTATAAGTGCAAAAGTATTAGAAATGAATAACAGTGCAATATATTCCGATTTAGAGGCACTTATTTCAAGTGTAGGAGAAGATAAGCTTGTTGTAAATAAAACTCCTAAATCGGGCATTTTATGCACTATGATAGATGGATATGAAGATAAGTCAGTTGATAGTATAAATGAAACATCATTTGCGACATCTGATTATTCAGTAAATGAACATAATACTGGAGATCTTCTTGAAAAAAATGAGGCAGCATATAAATTGATTACAAGTGAAAATTGGAACCTTGTTATAAAACTAGATGAAAAGCAGTATGAAAGTGTACAGGAAAAGAAGAGTATTGGTGTTACATTTAAAAAAGATGGATTTAAAACAGTTGCTGATATAAGGACAGAAGTTAAGGATGGAAAGTATTATGGAATACTTACCCTTAATAAGTATATGGTAAACTATATCAATGAACGTTTTATAGACGTTGAATTAGCCATTAATACAGCAAAGGGACTTAAGATACCTAATTCAGCTATTATTGAAAAGAGTTTTTATGTTATTCCATTAAATATGTTTGTAAATGATGCAGGCTCAGACCGATCAGCTCTTTGTGTGGAGGCATATAAAGATAATGGTGATAAAACATCTGAACTTGTAGATGTTGATATTTACTATAAGACTGAAGAAGAAGGTTATGTAGATGCGCTACTGTTCGATATTGGAACGAAGATAGTAAACCCTGTAGATGCGACAGAATTTACCATAACTAAAAAGGATACTCTTACTGGAGTGTATAATGTAAATAAAGGATATTGTGATTTCAGAAGAATTAATGTATTATATTCATCTAATGAATATTCAATCGTAGAGAAAGGTTCTGAATCAGAATATACTTTAGCTAAGTTTGATCATATAATTCTTGATGCAAAGGTTGCAGTTGAACAAGAGTTAATATATTAGATTTTTTAGAAAGGATTTAGTTTTTATGTCTATTAAAGATAATCTGGCAGTTGTCAGAAAAAATATAGCTGATGCATGTAATAGATCAGGCAGGGATATTAATGATGTTACTTTGATTTGTGTCAGCAAGACAAAACCTGTTGATATGATTTATGAAGCCATAGAAGAAGGTGAGGATACTTTTGGCGAAAATAAAGTTCAGGAACTCTGTGACAAGATAGATACTATTAATGATAATAACATTAAATGGCATCTTATAGGACATTTGCAGACAAACAAGGTAAAATACATAGTTGGAAAAAATATTCTTATTCATTCAGTAGATTCACTTCATCTTGCAGAAGTAATTGAGGCAGAGTCAAAGAAAAAGGGTGTTGTAAGTGATATACTAATAGAAGTAAATGTCGCAGAAGAAGAATCTAAGTTTGGTATAAAAGTTAGTGAATGTGAAGAACTTGTAAGAAAAATTGCAAAGTTTGAACATGTCAGAATTAAAGGACTTATGACTATAGCACCATTTGTAGATGATCCTGAAGACAACAGAAAATATTTTAAAAAATTATTTAAATTATTAGTTGACATTAAGAGTAAAAACATTGATAATGTTATTATGGAGACATTATCAATGGGAATGACAAATGATTATGAAGTTGCTATTGAAGAAGGTGCTACTATGATAAGAGTTGGTACTGGGATTTTTGGTGAAAGACATTATTTAAGTTAGGAGTTTTTATCAATGAGTCTAAAAAATATTTTAGAAATGTTTCAGCTTAAAGATGATTATGATGATGAGTATGATATGGACATGGAAGAGGGAGATTCTGTATCAACAAGTGTATCAAGAAGTGATAATGAGCTGAAGGATGAGGATTTAATCGAGGATGAGGGCAAGAGTACTATAAAGCATGAGGAGATAGATCAAAGAAAGGTGCGTCCGGTAAAGATGGATAGAGCTACTAATAACAAAGTTGTACCAATTAAATCTGTTGCAAGAAATTTAGAAGTATGTATTATGAAACCATCTTCATTTGCAGATTCACAGGATATATGCGACATGTTACTTTCTGGTAGAGCAGCAGTAGTAAATCTTGAAGGATTCGATCCTATTGAAGCGCAAAGAATAATGGATTTTATTTCAGGATGTGTTTATGCTATTAACGGAAGACTTCATCAGATTTCAAGATATATATTTATATTTTCACCTGATACTATTGATATATCAGGAGATTATCTTGAATTATTACCTGTAGACGGATTTGGGGTTCCGACAATAAACAAAGAGTTCTAGTAAAGAGAATTTTAAATAGCGGAGATATTATGGAAGAATTGTTAATTAAAACTACATATTGTTTCATTGTATTTTTGGAATTATTAATGATGGTATATTTTATAACCAGATGGATATTCAGAAAGAGTGAACTGGAGAAGAAAATCTACAGTGCACTTTCTCCTATATTAATGCCACTGGAGTTTTTGATGAAGCATTCGTCACTTTATACTACAATGATTGATTTTTCACCTATTATAGCCATGCTTATACTAGTTTATCTTGACCAACTGGTA
>JAILNW010000022.1 GCA_024691145.1 Lachnospiraceae bacterium | reverse complement strand
AGCAGGATTAGGTGGAAGAACAACAGCACTTGGTGTAAATGTTGAAACTTATCCTGCTGGTCCTATTCCAAGACTATTTATTTTATCAAGAAGTTCTATCTCCAAATCCTTTACATACTCAATATCACTATGTTTATTAAGATCCCTTGTAAGGGCATATTTAGCCATATAAGCAGCCTTTTCAAATGTTCCTCCGATTCCCACACCTACAACCATTGGAGGACATGCATTTGGTCCTGCGTTTTTAACAGCCTCTATTACAGCATTCTTTACACCCTCTATTCCGTCTGCAGGCTTAAGCATAAATAATCTGCTCATATTTTCGCTGCCAAACCCCTTAGGTGCCACTGTTATCTCTAATTTATCACCCTCAACAATCTTGTAATGGATTATAGCAGGTGTATTGTCCTTTGTATTTTCTCTGTAAATTGGGTCCTTAACAACTGATTTTCTAAGATATCCTTCTGTATATCCCTGTCTTACACCTTCATTTACTGCATCCTCAAGATTCATGCCCTCTATATGCACATCCTGACCAATATTTAAAAATACAACAGCCATTCCTGTATCCTGGCAGATTGGTATACTGTCACTCTGGGCGATACTGTTATTTTCCTTTAATTTTGATAATATCTGTTTTCCAATTGTGCTGTTTTCTTTTTCATAAGCATTATTAAGTGCACCCTCAACATCCTCTGATAAATACAAATTGGCTTCAATGCACATTTCTTTTACATTTCTTATAATCTCATCTGTATTAATTACTCTCATTGCTCTGTTTATCCTTTCCTTCAAGTGTAAAAATATTTTAAAGCTGCTACGCTTATTAGTAGCGTAACAGCTTATATATTACTTCTCCTGATTATCTGTTAATTCTTCGTTGTCACTTTCCATCTCAAGGTTCTTAATAACCTCTTCAGTAGAAATACTTTCACTTTCTCTTACCTTCGCAAGACTTGCAACATAAATATCCTTGCTCTGGTCAAGGTTAATTAACTTAACTCCTGATGTATTTCTTCCAAGCATCGAAATACCATCAACCATAATTCTTATAATGATTCCCTCTGTAGTTATCATCATAATTTCGTTATTGTCATTTACAGCCTTTACACCTACAACATTACCTGTTTTTTCAGTTATCTTGTAACACTTAACACCTTTGCCGCCTCTGTTCTGTAAAGTAAACTCTTCTATCTTTGTTCTTTTACCCATACCTTTTTCAGAAACGATTAACAGGCATTCGCCCTGTGTATTAAGCTGCATTCCTATTACTTCGTCATTATCAGTCAAATTCATACCAATAACACCCATGGCAGATCTTCCTGTAGGACGAACATCATTTTCACTAAATCTTATACATTGACCATGTTTTGTTACTAACAAAATGTCTTTTTTAAGATTAGTTGACTTAACCTCTATAAGCTCATCATCTTCTCTAAGATTAATAGCCTGTATTCCTGTCTTTCTTATATTGGCAAACTCAGACATATTAGTTTTCTTAACAATTCCCATCTTTGTACACATAAATAAGAATCTGTCAGACTTATATTCTCTAAGTGGTATAATAGCTGTAATTCGCTCCTCTGGCATAAGCTGCAGCAAGTTAACAATAGCTACACCTCTTGCAGTCCTTGAAGCTTCTGGTATCTCATATGTCTTAAGTCTGTAAGCTCTTCCCTTGTTAGTGAAGAACATAAGATAATGGTGTGTTGTAGTCATTAAGAGATCTTCTATGAAATCATCTTCAATAGTCTGCATTCCCTTAATTCCCTTGCCACCTCTGTTCTGTGCCTTAAAATTGTCTACCGTCATTCTCTTTATATAACCAAGTCTTGTCATGGCTATAACTGTATTCTCTCTTGGTATTAAGTCTTCAGTTGTAAATTCACTGCTGTCAAATTCTATCGACGTTCTTCTGTCATCACCATATTTGTCCCTTACAACTATAAGATCTTCTTTTATAACACTTAAAAGCACATTAACATCTCCAAGAATCTCTCTATAATGAGTAATTGTAAGTTCTAATTCTTTACGTTCAGACTCAATCTTCTCACTTTCCAGACTTGTAAGAGCACGAAGTCTCATGTCAATTATAGCCTGAGCCTGAGCATCTGATAAACCAAATCTCTCCATTAACTTTTCTTTTGCTTCATTACCATTCTTGCTGCCTCTGATAATGCGAATAACCTCATCAATATTATCAAGGGCTATTAATAAACCTTCCAATATGTGAAGTCTTTCAAGTGCTTTATTAAGTTCATACTCTGTACGTCTGGTAATAACATCTTTCTGATGCTCAAGATAATAATTAAGCATCTGTAAAAGATTAAGAACCTTAGGCTCATTATTAACTAAAGCAAGCATAATGACGCCAAATGTATCCTGCATCTGAGTATGTTTATATAAATGATTAAGTATAATCTGAGGATTAACATCTCTTCTAAGCTCTATATAAATTCTGTTACCTTCCTTGTCAGACACATCCTTAATGTCTGTTATACCATCAATCTTTTTTTCTTTAACAAGTTCACCAATTTTTTCTACTAATTTTGCCTTATTAACCATATATGGAAGTTCTGTAACATATATGATATTCTTGCCATTTGGAAGTGTTTCAACCTCTGTTAAGGCTCTTACCTTTATCTTTCCTCGGCCAGTACGGTATGCTTCTTCTATACCGCTTCTTCCAAGTATTGATGCACCTGTTGGAAAATCAGGACCTTTAACAATATCTAATATCTCATCTATTGATGTATCTCTGTTCTCATTAACATGATTATCAATAATCTTAATAACGGCATTAATAACTTCTCTTAAGTTATGTGGAGGTATGTTAGTTGCCATACCTACTGCTATACCTGAAGTACCATTTACCAAAAGATTGGGAAATCTTGCTGGAAGTACAACAGGCTCATTCTCTGTACCATCAAAGTTAGGTACAAAATCAACTGTATTTTTATTAATGTCAGCAAGCATCTCCATAGAAATCTTGCTTAATCTTGCTTCTGTGTAACGCATTGCAGCTGCACCGTCACCATCTATAGAACCAAAATTACCATGTCCATCAACAAGCATATATCTTGTTGAGAAATCCTGTGCTAATTTTACAAGTGCCTCATATATGGAACTATCACCATGAGGATGATATTTACCCATAGTATCACCAACAATACGGGCGCACTTACGATGTGGTTTGTCAGGTCCATTATTTAATTCAACCATGGCATGAAGAATTCTTCTCTGAACCGGCTTAAGACCATCCCTTACGTCAGGTAATGCTCTTGCAGCAATAACTGACATGGCATAGTCTATATAGGAGTTCTCCATGATCTTTTTTAAGTCTACTTCATGAACTTTGTCAAAAATATTATCATCCATTTAACTGCCTCCGTACTAAATATCAAGATTCTTAACATATTTTGCATTAGCTTCAATAAATTCTCTTCTAGGCTCTACTTTTTCTCCCATAAGTGTTGTAAATGTTACATCAACTTCAGAAGCAGTTTCCTCATCAATTACAACTCTTCTTAATATTCTCTGCTCTGGATCCATAGTTGTTTCCCACAACTGCTCTTTATCCATCTCGCCTAAACCTTTATAACGCTGAATTGTATTATTCTCTCTGCCAATTTCATTAAGAACCTTATCAAGCTCATCATCACTATATGCATATCTTACTGTCTTTCCTTTAGCTATCTTATATAGCGGTGGCATAGCAAGATATACATGTCCCTGCTTAATTAATTCCGGCATAAATCTGTAAAAGAAAGTAAGCAGCAATGTACTTATGTGGGCACCATCAACGTCCGCATCTGTCATAATTATAATTTTATTATAATTTAACTTGCTAATATCAAAATCATCATGTATTCCTGTACCAAATGCTGTAATCATAGTAAGAATCTCAGCATTACCTAAAATCTTGTCAATTCTTGACTTTTCAACATTAAGTATCTTTCCTCTAAGTGGAAGAATTGCCTGTGTAGCTCTGTTTCTTGCACTCTTAGCTGAACCACCGGCAGAATCTCCCTCGACTATAAATATCTCACTCTTTTCAGGATCTTTGTCAGTACAAGGGGCTAGCTTTCCAAGAAGACCACCCTCTAAAGTTGATTTTTTTCTTACGGTTTCCCTTGCTTTTCTTGCAGCCTCTCTTGCTCTTTGTGCATTAACAGCCTTTTCACATATTGTTTTTCCCACATTAGGATTCTGCTCAAGAAAATAAGTCAGCTGTTCATTTACAATTGACTGAACAGCGCCAATAGCCTCTGAATTACCAAGCTTTTGCTTAGTCTGTCCTTCAAACTGAGGTTCGGGTATCTTAATACTAATTATGGCAGTCATACCCTCTCTTATATCCTCACCTTCAAGCTTTGGATCTGAGTCTTTTATAATTTTCTTGCCTCTTGCATAATCATTAAATATATTAGTTAAAGCAATTTTAAATCCTGTAAGATGTGTTCCTCCTTCAGGTGTAGTTATATTATTAACAAAACTGTAGCAGTTCTCGCTATAGCTGTCATTATGCTGAAAAGCCACTTCAACCTGAATATCACCCTTAACACCTTCGCAGTAAATTATATTATCATACAAAGCTTCTTTGTTCTTGTTAAGGTAAGTTACGTATTCTTTGATTCCACCTTCATAGTGAAATGTATCTTTTCTGACTTTTTCTTCTCTATAGTCTGTCAATGTAATCTTAACACCCTTTGTTAAGAATGCCATCTCTCTTAATCTATGTTTTAAAATATCATATTCAAATCTTGTTGTTTCAGTAAATATTACTTTGTCTGGTAAAAAAGTAACCTCCGTTCCAACAAAATCAGTTGGACCGTCATCCTTAAGAGGATACATTACTTTTCCTCTTTCATATCTTTGTTTATGTCTTATACCATCAACATGAACGACTACCTCAAGCCATTCAGAAAGGGCATTAACAACAGACGCACCTACACCATGAAGTCCTCCGGATACTTTGTATCCTCCGCCGCCAAACTTTCCTCCTGCATGAAGTATTGTAAATACAACCTCAACACCTGGAAGTCCCGCTTTATGGTTAATTCCAATTGGTATACCACGTCCATTATCTATAACAGTTATTGAATTATCTTTATTGATTGATACATTAATCTCTGTACAGAAACCAGCTAAAGCTTCATCAATTGAATTGTCTACAATCTCATAAACAAGATGATGCAAACCCTTTACTGATGTACTGCCAATATACATACCAGGTCTTTTCCTTACTGCTTCTAGTCCTTCTAATATCTGGATCTGGTCAGCACCATATTCTGCGCTCATAATGTTCTTCCTCCTAACTCTTCTTGAACCTGCCCATTAACAACTTTATATATTTTATCAATATCAAATCTATTATTTACAAATTCTTCTAATCCCGTACATGTAATTATAGTCTGAGTCTGTGCAATGCTGTTAAGCAGATAATTCTGCCTCTTTCTGTCTAACTCAGATAAAACATCATCCAGTAACAAAACAGGATTCTCTCCAATACTTCTTTTCACAAGTTCAATCTCTGCTAATTTCAGAGATAAAGCAGCTGTTCTTTGTTGTCCTTGTGATCCAAATTTTCTAATATCGGTACCATTTATTAAAAAAGCCATATCGTCCCTGTGGGGGCCAACTGTTGTTGTCTTTTGAAATAAATCTCTTTCTCTTTGTGATGACAGTTTACTACTAAAACCTTCCAGATTAACATTAGGTTCATAAGTTACTTCAAATAATTCAACATTTCCTGAAATGTTTGAATATATAACTTTTACAATTTCATTAATGTCCCTTACAAACTCTTCTCTGCGTTTTATAATTGCTTTACCTGCTTCAACTAACTGCTCATCCCAGACAGACAAAGTATCATATGCACTTTTATTATTAGCAAGCTGCTTTAATAAATTGTTTCTTTGAAATATTATTTTATTATATTTTGACAAATTATGCAAATAAATTTTATCCAGCTGGCATAATTCAAAATCTATAAATCTCCTTCTTACAGAAGGTCCATCTTTAATAATACTAAGATCCTCAGGCGAAAAGAAAACAATGTTAATTAATCCAAATAACTCTATTGATTTTTTAATAGGCAGACCATCTATTGCTACACCTTTAGTTTTATTCTTTTTAAGGTGCATATCTATTCTTCTGTCCACCTGATTTTTATTAATTATCATCCTGATATGAGCTTCATCCTGATTAATTTTTATAAGCTCTTTATCTTTACATCCTTTGTGCGACTTTGTAGTACCACACACATGTATGGCCTCAAGTATGTTAGTTTTCCCCTGAGCATTATCACCATAAAGAATATTGTTATTATTATCAAATTCTATAGATAAACTGTCGTAATTTCTAAAATTACTTAACTCAAGTGACTTAACTAACATAATGGCCTCATTTCTATATCTTTAAAACACAATAACAGACATATAAATTACATGTCTGCATTGTCTGATGATAATATAATTATTGTATCGTTGTCAAATTCGACTTTATCGCCTGCATAAAGCTTTTTGCCTCTTTGAACCTCTATATTACCATTAACTTTAACTGCACCCTGAGTTATTACTTCCTTTGCCTCAACGCCAGAACCCACAAACCCGGCTGCCTTTAAAGCCTGTCCTAATTTTATATATTCATCTCGTAAAATTATTTTTTCCATACCTCTCTCCATTATAAACTTTTTTTTATTTTATATCAAGGAAATTGTAAAAAAATGTTTATTTTTAATGTTACTGTTCACGGTTATATTATTCTAATCCTGTGAAGCAGGAACGATTAATTAGCAATATTTATTGGCAATACCAGATAAATGTAATTACCATCCTTGTCCTTTATACATCCTGGAGATTTATAATCCATCATGTAAAAATCTATATATTCATCATCAACAACTCTGAGAACATCCATGATAAATTTAGGATTAAAACCTATTACCACATCAGAACCTTCCCTTACAATTGATAAATCTTCATTCATTGTACCTGAATTAGTAATCATCTTAATCTCAAGGTTCTCTGCACCAATATTAAATACAATTGGCTTTTTCTCATTTTCACGAATAAGAAGACTTGCACGTTCAATACAGCCTAATAATTCATTCTTATTAATTGTTATTCTTGTTTCATAATCATTTGAAATCATTACATCAAGATTATAATATTTACCCTCAATTAATCTTGATAATAAAATTGTATTATCAAATTCAAATAAAATATGCTTGTTAGTAAGATATACAGATACATTTTTCTCTATATCATCTGACAATATTCTTGATAATTCCATAAGTGCTTTACCAGGAACAATTACTGAAACTGGCTCATAACTCTTTAATAATTTTATTTTTCTTATGGATATTCTGTGACCATCCAAAGAAGCAATCTTTAAATTATCATCATTAATCTCTATAAGTTCACCTGTCATAATCTTATTATTTTCATCAGGAGAAACAGAAAAAACTGTCTGTGTTATAATCTCTTTTAAAGAAAACTGAGATATTGTAATAGCATCATTCTTTTCTATCTTTGGTAAAAATGGAAATTCCTCGGCACTTTTACCAATAATATTAAATTTAGACTTGCCACAGGAAATAGTCGCCTTAAAATCATAGTCTGTTTCAATAGTAATTATATCATCAGGCATCTTTTTAATAATCTCTGCAAAAAATCTTGCATCAATAGCAATTGTACCTGGTTCAATTATCTGGCCATCTACTATTGTTTCGATACCCATTTCCATATTATTTGATATTAATTTAATATTATCTTTAACATCAATAACAAAACATAATATAATAGGCATAGTTGTTTTACTGGCTATAGCCTTTAATCCAATATTAATTCCATCTAATAGTACTTGTTTATTACATACAATTTTCATAT
>JAILNW010000415.1 GCA_024691145.1 Lachnospiraceae bacterium | reverse complement strand
TAAGTTTAATCTTCCAATACTTATGGCTGCTTCAAGAAAGTCAGTTGTAGGACTTGCATTAGACTTGCCTGTTAATGACAGACTCGAAGGAACTCTTGCAATAACTTCTTTATCTGTTATAAAGGGATGTAATTTTGTTAGAGTTCATGATGTTAAAGAGAATAAAAGAGTAGCAGATATGACCTATAAAATATTACAATACAAAAAGGAATGATAAGATGAATAATGATTCAATTTTTATAAAAGACCTTGAAATATATGCCTATCATGGTGTTCTGAAGGAAGAGAAGACTTTAGGACAGAAGTTTTATGTGTCTTTAAATATTCATATGGATTTGGAAAAATCTGGTAAAAGCGACAAACTTTCAGATACTGTAAATTATGCTGAAATATGTGATAAGGTATATAAGTACAGCACTGCTAATACATTTGATCTTATTGAAAGACTTGCATATGGTATAGGAGAGATGGTTTTAATTGATTATCCAGTTATAAACAGTATAGAGGTTACTGTTAAGAAACCTATGGCACCTGTGAAACATGCCTTTGACTGCATAAGTGTAAGCACTTCTGTAAAGTATAATAATGTATATTTGTCCATAGGTTCAAATATGGGAGATAAGGAGAAGAATCTTAATGAAGCCATAAGAATGTTAAATGAAGACGAAAAAACCTATGTTGTAAAGCAGTCTTCATTTATGGAAACAGAACCTTATGGTGAAGTTGAACAGGATAACTTTTTAAATGGAGCCCTTCATATAAGGACTTTAAGGAATCCGTATGAATTGCTTGAATTAATTGGAAAGATTGAAAAACAGTTAAAAAGAGTTCGCACAGTTCACTGGGGACCAAGAACAATAGATCTTGATATTATTTTTTATGAGGATTTAATTGTTAATGATGAGAAACTTACAATTCCGCATAAAGAGATGCATAAAAGGGATTTTGTAATAACACCTCTTTGTGAAATATCACCAGAAATTGTGCACCCGATATTTTGTGAAAATGTGTATAATATCAAAAGAAAACTTGATATTAAGTGAAAAAATTGGTAAAATATATATGTATAGTTTAAGGAGGTTAAGTTGTGAAAAAATATATTATGGTGGTTATTTATAGCCTGATATCATTATCAGTGCTAACGTCTTGTAAAGGGAGAAACAAGTCAACGAAAGAAATTCAGGATGAGATATTACAGCAGGCAGTACCTGAAGTTAACGTAGCTGAGATTAGCATTGTTAACACCGTTTCTGGTACATCTAATCAATATCAGTCAGGAAGCAGCACCGAGGATAATGATATTACAAATGATGAAGGTAAAAAACAGGATATTACAATGTTCGATGAGATGAAGCCTGTAATTATGGCCCTTTGTGATTGTATGGAAAATAATTATTATCAATATACACCATACAGATATAATTATTATTTTAATGCATTATCATATCTTGCAGAATATTGTAAAGATGATTTGAAGGATAAATATAAGTCTGATGGTGGTAATGTTACATTATCACAGGATGCTTTAAGGGAACTTTCTACAGCAGCATTTGCATCAAGACCATATGGCTATGAAGAGGTATCACCAGAAGATATGCCAGAATTCTTTGTACCAGATGAAGAATTCGAGAATTTTACACTTCCAGTAAGAGAAAGATCAGTTGAATCATTGGAGATTGTTAAAGCTAGTGAACTTTCATGTGATGAATATACTGTATTTGGAAGTATTTACGATGTGGAGATAAAAGTGGGTTATAAAGATACAGAGAAGAATTTTACAGTGACTATAGTTACTAATGAATTAAAGCAGGATGAGGATGTAGTTATGTATAATTATTCTATTCAGAATATAGCAGCTAAGGATTGATTCAGGATTAATAATAATTTGAGGTTTGGTTACTTAATAGCTATGCCGTTGATATGATGGCTAATCAAGACATAGGAAGGAAGAAACTGCGACAGGGAAGTTTGGCAGTTAGGTAAGGGTATGAGCAAAAATAAGAAAAAGTCTGATAATCATTTTATAAGTATACAGGGTATTACAATTGCAGGACTGTTTGTCATATTTGCAGGACTTGCTGTTTATATTGCAAGTAATCTTAGACAACCAGAGCCTGAAGTTGCCGTTGTTGAAGCTCAACAGTGGTATAATGCCACATATACTGGTAAAAAAGGTTATGTAGAAATCGATGAAGAGAATACTACTAATGAGGAAACACAGGAAGCATTGGTTAGAGCTTTACAGATAGAGACGGGTAATGATAATCCAGACGGTGTGTTTGGTATGGATACAGAGGAGAATTGTCCTGTAATTGAAAATTCTGACTCTGCATCAGAGAATGTTATTAGAATTTTACAGTATGGTTTATATTGTAAAGGTTATGAGGCTGGAGTTGTTGATGGTAATTATAACTATCAGACAAAGAGAGCTGTTAAGAAGTTACAGACTGATGTAGGTCTTAATGCTGATGGTGTTGTAACTCCACAAATATTCAAGTCGGTGCTCAGCCAGGATGTAATGAAACTTGCTGAGAATGGAGACAGCAACGTAAGAACTATTCAGCAGTATATTAATAACAAGTATTCACAGTACATAGGAATAAAGCAGTGTGATGGTATTTATTCCAAAGAAACTAATAAAGCTTTGATTTGTGCATTGCAGATTGAGGAAGGATATAAAAAGCCTGATGGAATTTTTGGTAATGGTACTTTATCAAAGTGTCCTACAATAGATGAAAATTGTGGCAAAGAAGAACTTATTAAGCTTGTTCAGGCCGCTTTATATTTAAATGGTTATTATGAAGCATTTGAATTAGATGGAAAGTATGATGAAGATTTAAAGGAAGGTGTGAAGGCTTTCCAGAAGTTTATGAAACTTCCAGATAATGAGGGTATCACAACTAACTCAACTATGAAGTCTTTACTTGTCAGCAGTGGTGACAAGAAGAGAAGTGGTACAGCATGTGATACGGCAACAAGACTTAATGAATCAACTATTGCTACTTTAAAAGAAGCTGGATATACAAGTGTAGGAAGATATCTTACTAAAGTTCAGGGGGGACTTGATAAGAATCTTACAAAAGAGGAAGCAGAGCTGATTATTAATTCAGGACTTAGTATTATCCCTATTTACCAGACAATTGGAAGAGGTAATGACTACTTTACAATTGAGCAGGGTAATACTGATGCAATTGAAGCTATTAAGGCAGCAATTGCACTTGGAATACCATATGGCTCAACTATTTATTTTGGTGTTGATTATGATATGTATGACAGTGTAGTAACTAGTCACATTATTCCTTATTTTGCAGCAATTAATGCCAGATTCAGTTCTTATGGAAGCAAGTATAAGGTTGGTATTTATGCCAGCAGAAATGCATGTACAAGAGTAAGTGAAGCGGGATTTGCTTCTTACTGCTATGTAAGTGATATGTCAACAGCATTTAATGGCAATGTGGCTTATAAGATGCCTAAAAACTGGGCTTTTGATCAGATAAGTGAGTTTACTTGTGGTAAAGGAGCGGGTTCAATAGGTATAGATAAGCTCGTTATGTCAGGAAGAGACATGGGTGTTACTAAACTTTATTCAGGTGTGGCTTTAGTTGACAGTGATACAATTGAAAAATTATCACAACATGTGGATAAGACACCTGTTAATGTCGCAGGAGGTATATTAAACAGAGATTATAAAGTTGGCTTTAACGATAATTCTTTACTTGATTTTTCTTTGTCATATAGTTCAGATGTGGCAGCAGACAGTATGTTTGGTAAAGGAATTTCAACAGTTTACGATATGCATATTGAAGAGATTGCTGACAATGAGGAAACAGAGGAAGATGAGTCATTAGTAAGATTATATGTTGATAATGGAACTTATGTAGATTATCATAAAACAGATGATAAAGACTCAGAGGACCTTGAATTTTATGATGCTGTTAAGAAAGTGATAGAAGAAAAGGCTAAGAAGACAGAAGAAAAGGCTAAAGAGGAAATTAAAGAAGAAACAGAAGAAACTGCTTCTCCAGATGAGAATACAGAGGAATATGAAGAATATATATTAGAAGATGGTGTAAATAATGAAATTGAATTTATGCCAGATGAAACAGAAAAAGCTTCGGAGACAGAAGAGCCTGTTTTAACAGAGAAACCAGAAGCAACGGAAGAACCAGAGAAAGAGATTGATATAAAATCTCTTGAGTCAGATAAATATATATCAGACAATATTCTTCACAAAAATGATATATTGAGAAAATATGCTGATGGAACTTATACTGTGAACTTTAATATGAATAAGGTTTATACTTTTAATGCAGAGGGAAAATTAATTAAGGTTACAGATAATTCAGGCAGTGGAGTTGAAGTTATATATGAAGATACAATGATTACTCTTAAGAATATAGAGAATTCACAATATCTTGTTATGACATTGGATGAACAGAAGCGAGTTAATAAGATTACAGATGATTTAGTTATTATAACTAATCTGTCATATGATGAAAAAGGCCGTCTTACTTCTATTAGTGAAGCTGATGGCAGAGGTGAGAACTATCTTTATGATGATTATAATCGAATGATAATGGCAACTAATACAGTTGGTGAAGTATTATTTAATACTGAATATGATGCCTTTGGCAGAGTAATTTCATATACAGATAAAGAAAATACAACATATGAATATAATGATTCTGCAATTGATGGAACAACTGTTATAACAAAGAAGACTGGTGACAATGTAATTACATACACACTTAATAAGGATAAGATTTTACTTGAAAAGAAGGACAAAGATTCAGTTATAACTAATTATTCATATGATGCAAATCTTAATATTACAAAGGCAGAGGACAGTAATTCTAAGGTACATGTTACAAGATTTGATGAAAAGAACCGTCTCATATATGAAGTAACTAATGATGGTGAGATTATTACCTATGAGTATGATATTATTAATAACCTTGTAAGAGAACTTCGTTCTTCAGATGATACTGATGAAACAGAAGCACCTGAGGTTACTGAAAGCCCTGAGAAAACAGAGGTTCCTTTAGTTACAGAAGAACCAGAAGAAACAAGCATTCCAAAGGTAACACAGAAGCCTCATACAATAGGCAGAAAAAAACAAAAGTAATATAGTTTACAATTCTTTACAATTGTGATAAAATCAATATATGAGTAGTTTGTACTATGTGAATGGAGGACATTATTATGGAAAGCAGAGCTCAGGTTATTAAGTCAAATAAGGATAAGAAGGTTTCAATTAGTGTTATTCCGGGACATTTTGCAACAAGTCATTCACATGTTAATTATTATATTGATATGACTAGTGTAAAGTGTAACCAGGTTGTGGCAGCAGAAGCAGCCAAAGTATTAGCTCAGAAGTATGTAACATCAAAGCAGGTTGATACAATTGTATGTATGGACAACTGTGAGATGATAGGTGGTTTTATGGCCATGGAGTTAGCAGCTAACGGAGTTGGAGCAATCAATAAGAATACTGGAATAAGCGTTGTTAATCCCGAGTATAATATTAATGGACAGATGGTTTTTAGAGATAACATTCAGTCCTTAATATGGAATAAGAATATAGTTCTTCTTGTAGCTTCGGCAACAACAGGCAAGACAATTAACAGATGTATAGAATGTATTCAGTATTATGGTGGTAATATAGTTGGAATATCAGCTATATTCAGTGCCAGCAGAAAGAGCCGAGACGGATATGAAATAGATTCTATATTTGAAGATTCAGATTTGCCTGAATATTCAACATATGATTTTAAGAGTTGTCCAAATTGCAAAGCTCAAAGAAAGATTGATGCTATAGTTAATAGTAACGGATATACAAAGTTATAATAATAGTGAAGAACTTACCACCTCAGGGCGGTAAGTTTTTCATTATGTATTTTTTTTCAATAATTGAACACAAAGTGAACATATTTTATTGTTAAACTTTTAATATAAAAACAAAAGATTATAATTTAAGTTGATACATAGATAAAGGAGTGTTTCATATGAGCGATATTTTTGATGATATTGAAAAAAAGAAAGAAGAGGCTGTTATAGATGATAATAGTTTGAGTAATTCAAAGGATGAACTTGAAGAATATATTTCAGAACTTGAGGAAAGATCAGACTCTGATAATGAAGTGATTTCTGAAAAAGTTGAAAAAGTTGAAGAAGATAAGAACAATTCTCCAGAGAAAGTTCTTAATAGTACAGGCGAAGAGGATAAAGGGAGTTTAATTGTAAGAACTTTAGGTTATATGGCTGCAGCAGTATTTGTTATAGCAATGATTGTAAGCATTGCTACTGCACTTAGGAATAATGAAAAAAATACAACAAAAGCCTCTGCCATAAGTATAACACAGGCACCCTCAACAACCACTAAGGAAAGCAAGTCTAAAGGTGAATCAAGTGGTAATATATCATCATTAACAACTTCCAATGTTGACAACGATGGTGAGTCAGTGGCTGATGTTGTCGAGAATGTTATGCCTGCTATTGTAAAAATTAATTGTACTGTTGTCAGTACTACAATGGATTTCTTTGGAAGATCTTATGAAGAAGAAGCTGAAGGCAGTGGTTCAGGTATAATTATAGGACAGAATGATTCTCAGATTCTTGTTGCAACGAATAATCATGTTGTAGATGATGCAAAGACTGTTAAAGTTGTTTTTTGCGATGAAAGCGAAGTTGATGCAGAGGTAAAGGGAACTGATTCATATGCAGACCTTGCTGTTGTAGCAATTAAGACTTCTAAAGTTAACAAGGAAACTTTAGCTAAGATTAAGATAGCTTCTTTAGGTAATTCTGATGATGCAAAAGTAGGACAGATGGCTATTGCTATTGGTAACGCACTTGGATATGGTCAGTCAGTTACTGTAGGTGTAATTAGTGCATTAGATCGTTCTATTGATGTTGAAGATTCATCGATGTCACTTATTCAGACAGATGCAGCCATTAATCCTGGTAACAGTGGTGGTGCTTTGATTAATGCAAAGGGTGAAGTAATAGGTATTAATTCAGTTAAGTATGTTTCTGAGGATACAGAAGGTATGGGATATGCAATTCCTATATCAAAAGCAATTCCTATTATCAACGAACTTATGAATTATGAGGAGATTGCTGACAGTGAGAAAGGATATCTTGGTATTAAAGGTCAGGACATAGATGAAGAAAGCGCAAAGAGATATAATGCGGTCCCTGGCATTGCAGTTTCTAAAGTTTCAGAAGGTTCTCCAGCAGATGAGGCAGGACTATTAAGAGGAGATATTATTACTAAGTTTGACGGAAGAGATGTAAAAACTATGCAGCAGTTACAGGAACTTTTAAGCAAGAGAAAAGCAGGCTATACATGTGAGATTGTAATTAACAGAAGATCAGGTGAAGAATATAAAGAAAAAACTATAGAAGTAACTTTAGGTGCAAGAGCTGATTATGAACAAAGATAAGATTTGAAAGCTATAAGTAAGCCATATATAATATGTTAGTAACGTGTTATATATGGCTTTTCTATTTTTAAAATTTTTTTTAATTTAGTGTTGATTTTTTTCGAAATTAATAGTACACTTTAAAGGGTGAGTTTAATTTGTACAGTTTTTTTGTACATATAATTA
>JAILNW010000373.1 GCA_024691145.1 Lachnospiraceae bacterium | reverse complement strand
GGTGAACTAAATATTTCAGATAATCCTGATATTACAGATCCATACTCTATGATAAAGGTTTTAATTACTGATTATATCAATATCAAAATGGATGCAATTGACTCTCAGACATATGAAAAAATAATGTCTGTAGATAATGGTTACCGTTATTTTTCTAATCTTATAGTTAACGTTGATTACGATATATCTAAGCATAACGATTATATTGATATGACAGAACTTCCTTTAATCAAAAAGCAAATTATAAAAAAATTACCTAATTTGTATGATTATGAACCTATCAACTGTCATCTGTCAAAAAACGGTTATACTGCATATGTTGATGATTATACTAAAGGTTTTGCAGAGATAAAATTTTATGAAATAACTTTTAGATTTAACTTCAACTAAGATAATGAGGCTGTACCACTTAAGTACAGCCTCTGTTTTATTTCTCTTTCTTTTTTGTAAGCATTAATGACCATTCATATCCCGCAAAGGAAAAACTTAATAGCATTACTATATTCATTAGTAATACAAGAACCTGGGGCATACTATAATCAAACATTGCAAATGGAACCAAAAAGAACATATATCCCAATATGCTATTTTTAATAATAAGCCATAATCCAATAACTGCTGCTGCACACCATAAAACATTAAATACTTTTCTCGCATTTTCACCACATTTTAAAGTACTGAAAAGCATTCTTATATGGAGTCCAAGATGAATTCCCATAAGTGCAAAGGACCAGTATGACATTGCAAGATGCAATTGTCTTGCTAAAGATACTGGTGCCATACCATTTAAAAACGGTACTGCATGTGCACTCATTGACATTCCGCAAAATGCTGTTAATATAATTGCTGCCATTAACAACATATTAATGCATGTAATCACTTTACGATATGAGTGATACGTCCCTTTAAACAGTTTTTTATACCACTTAATATTTATTAAATGATGCAATATAACAAGCACTGTCATGGCAATTCCTAACCATTCATGAAGTGCCTCTCCAGTAACCTG
Source organism: Lachnospiraceae bacterium (assembly GCA_024691145.1). GTDB lineage: Bacteria > Bacillota > Clostridia > Lachnospirales > Lachnospiraceae > JAILNW01. Next base: position 6,402 of record JAILNW010000373.1, on the reverse strand, counting down.
ATAGGCCATTAAAAATAATAATACCACCGTCATGCAGACATCTATTACTCTTTTTATTAAATTCTTTTTATTATGCATTTTAATTAGTCCTCTTTCTAGCTGCATGCTTTCTTTCTTGATACAACATTTGTCAGCACTACAAACAACAATGAAAATATCAAAAGTATTCCCATGTTTTCAAATACTGGTTTGAGAGCATCAGAATCAACAGCTTCCATTGTTTTAACAATCTCATTGCTCTTAATGAAATAATATGATGGAAGTACATGTGCTGCCTTTAAAACTCCCTCTGGTAAATATTCCATAGGAACAAATGCTCCGCAAAGGAAACTTGAACCAAGTGCAATTACATTTACAATGCCACTTATGGCCTCTTTATTATTAACAAGGTTTCCAATGAAAAACGCTATTGTAGTAGCACATATAGTAAATACTAAAAGATTCAGTATGTAAATTGCTCCATGCTTTGAACTCATTGTACTGCCTATTAATATAAAACTTACAATTACATACACAGCCCACAATATAACCGACAACATTGAATTAGAAGCTAATAATTTTCTGTTAATTGACTTATAATTCGAACTGCTTATTGTTGTTCTTCTTTGTATCTCTGGCTTTTTAAAGCTTGATAATATAAGACATATAATATATACAAGACATGCAAGTATGCTGTAGCTTGCAAAGTTATAATAAACAGTTGCTCTATTCATTCCTGATGTATCAAGTTTTGACACAACATTAACTTTTGCTTTCTTTGATAAAGTTTCATTAATTCCCTTTATAATATCATCTTCATTATCACTAATTCCCTGAAATGAAGCAGCTACTTTTATATATCTTTCTAAAATCATGCCCGCAAATGAAGACTGATAGTCACCAGAACTTTTAATCTCTATCTCATCTACCTTGCCGCTTAAAAAGTCTTCTCTAAAGCCCTGTGGAATGTATATTATATAATTAGCATCCCTGTAAAATAAAGCATCATTAATTGCCTCTTCGTTATCTTTAAGTTTTACAATATTGCAATTATCTGATAAATACTTTATAAGATTTTTTGTAATTCCTTTATTTACATCATTATTTATTATATAAATATCTGGCTTTGTGGCAACAAAATTGTCTACAGTTTCATTTGAGGACATATTAATACCACCAAAGCTTATAAGAATAACTGAATACAGAATTACTATAAATTTATTCTTATTCAGAATCTTTAAAACTGTTTTAAATATATTCATAATACAATTTCCTCCCTGTATGACAATTAAACTGTTTCATATTTCTGACGTTTTATGCTGACAACTGATATAGTTATCATAATTACAGAAAATACAAGTAAAGACACAATATTCATCTTGAATCTGTCTAATGTTTCATAATAATATAATGAATAGTATCCGTCAGTTATCATACTTGCAGGATTTAATTTGTTAATAATAGGAACACTTTTATCTATATAATACTTTAATGTAATTCCCATCATTCCTGAAAGGAAACATCCGAGCATTGTTATTGCTATAATAATACCTGTCTTTGAATCCTGGCTTGTTTTAAATACACTGGAAACCGCCACTCCAAGTGTAAGTCCTGCAAGGCTTCCAACTAAGGCAAGTACTATAATCATTAACAGATTGCTGCCATAATCAACCTTTATAACAAATCCTGTATAGGCAAATAGAAGCATAAGTCCTATTATCTGTACCAGATAACTTGCACACACACTGCTTAATATTACCTTTATTTTCGGTACCGGAGCAACAGAAACTCTCTTTCCCTTTGAAGACATATTAGCAAGGTTCATATTTATTGCATAGGTACCAAGTATTCCCCCATAAAGGCAAGTCATGGCTATAAGTGTATAAAACTCAATCATTGTATAACTTAAGTTGCTGCTTGATATGTCCTTTATCTTAACCTCTTCCTGATTAAAAATGGCCTGAGCAACCTCTTCAGCCACATATTTAATTACCGTCTGGTTAATACCATTATTAACAACAGTAATTACCGGTTTTCCATCCTTTAATTCCAGATATCCGTCAATCTCCCCATCATTCAGAAGTTTCTTTGCTTCTTTTCTGGTTACATACTTTGTTTCAAATAATCTGTCTTCGTTTTTCTCATCACTTAGAGACTCATAAGCTTTATTAAATACAATATTCTGCTGAAATTCTTCATTATCAACAATAGCAATATTAATTATATCCAGCTTTTCCTTATTCTCTATATCCGAAAAAGCAAGATTAAAGAGTGTTGCCATAATAAGCGGAAATGCATATGTCCAGAATATCAGTGGCTTATTGCGGAACAATGTTTTAAATGCATATTTAAAATTATGAATAAACATATCAATCACGAAGTTCCTTTCCAGTTAATTCAAGAAAAACATCATTAAGTGTTGGTCTTTCTGAATAAACTTTATTATACTTAATCTTTTCCTTGTTAAGATAATCCATAATATTACCAAGGTTATTCTTTCCCTCGGAATATGTTATAACAAGAAGATTTGCATTAAGTGAAACTTTCTCAACACTATCCCAGGATTTAATTATATCAATGTACTTTTCATCAACTTTTCCGACTTCGATTGTAATCTTCTCTTCAATTCTTGCAAGTTTCTTTAATTCATCAGTTGTTCCAGAGGCCAGAAGTTTGCCCTTATCTATAATTATTACTCTGTCACAAAGAATTTCAACTTCCTCCATGTAATGAGTTGTGTAAATTATAGTTGCTCCCTCATCCCTGAGTTTTTTTATTCCATCAAGAATATTATTACGGCTCTGAGGATCAACTGCAACTGTAGGTTCATCAAGAAGTATAAGTTTTGGCTTATGAGCTATGCCACAGGCTATATTAAGTCTTCTAAGCAAACCACCTGAAAGTTTCTTTGGATAAAACTTCTTATAATCCTCAAGACCTACCAGTTTTATGGCATCCTCAACATATTCAGCTCTTGTTTTCTTATCCTTTATATATAGTCCACAAAAATAATCTATGTTATCGTAAACACTTAGCTCTTCAAAAACAGCAACATCTTGAAATACAACACCAATCTTTGCTTTTATGTCATATGAATCCGGGCTCATTTTCTTACCAAAAATCTTTATTGTTCCCTCATTGTATTTGATAAGTGACAACAGGCAATTCATTGTTGTTGATTTTCCACTTCCATTAGGTCCAAGAAGGCCTAAAATCTCCCCCTCCTTAACATTAAAAGAAAGGTCATCAACGGCCTTTAATTCAGAATATATCTTTGTAAGATTGCTAATCTCTATTATATTCTCCATTTTAAACTCCTTTCAATCATAAATAGTAACATATTTTTATAAAATTATAACATATATTTCAATAATAAGGATTAAAATTGTATTAAAAAAGAGGAGCAAATAACGCTCCTCTTTAAACTTTTTGCTTACTTTTCATTCCAGAAAAAGCATAATGCATTATATGTAAATTCATCCATAGACTGTCCATCATGATTATATCCCTGTTTTGAGAAAAAAATCATATTGCCTTCACTTTCTGAATGTCCTGTTTTAAACATTCCAGATGAATCCTTTTCCATAGCATCAAACTGCTTCTGCATATCATTATGTGAAAAATCGTTAGTTCCTGCTGCAGAAAAGATAAAAAAATCATCCTTTCCGTATCCTTGTGAAGTAACACTCTTCGCAAGCTGCGATGCATTAGCCGAATAGCTTGGACAGCACATAGGCATAAAATATCTGAAATAGCTTAAACACTGTCTGAATGTACACCATGTATGTATAGACCCCATGGAAAATCCACCAAATCCTCTGTGATCTCTGCTGTTTTTAATTCCTTCAAGTGTAGTATTGTCAGCATAAGTACTATACTTGCCTTCAACGGCAGGAATAAGGTCATTCAAAAGTTCATTCTGATAATGTTCTGTTAGATAAGAACATTTAGTCATATCGCTGCTGTCTGTTGAACTGGTATTATTATAAGTCAGCATAACCAGAATCATAGGCTTCATTCTGCCATCAGCCATCGCATTATCAATTACATTTTTAAAGCTTCTTGCATATGTATCTGTTCCCATATATGTTGCTTCTGTACAAGTCATTCCATGACTAAGATAAAAAATATTATACTTCTGACTGATTGAATAGCCATATGGAACATAAACATAGGCTGTTTTAGTTAACTTCTGTGACTTCTTCTCATATGAATATGCCTCCCATGTATCATAAGTTAACTTTTCAATCTTTCCCTGCTTCCCGGACTTTAATGTATCCTCACGCGAAATTTCCTTTAAACTATCAGGAATTGTTCCGCTTTTTGATGAAGGCTTTGCCGTTTGAGATGTTTTAGGTGCTTTCGTTGCCTGCTGTGGCTGTGGTGTCTTTGTTGCCTGTGATGTCTGTGGTGTTTTCGTTGCCTGTGATGTCTGTGGCTCCTTTGTTGTCACATTTGAACTTTCAGTTTCTCTAACAGGCTCCTCACTTTCATAAGGTACAAGTGTACAGATAACATTGTCATCCCAACCTTCATCACAATTATCCATACTGTCGTTTTCATACTGGTTCTGCTCCGGAACCATGGTGCTTTCTTGTTCATACTTAGCATCATTCTTCTTACACGAACAACATAATACCATACCAAAAATACATAATAACCCTCTTAAATAATACTTCCTCATACAATCAATCCTTTCACTCACAATTCAGTATTTTAATAAGGATTACTAATTATCCTCATAATCATATGATATATTAAGTAATTTATTACTTTTGTAATATTTACATAATACTTATTATATATTATACATTATTTTCTTTGATAATACAATGGTATTTTGATAATTCAAATCTAATCTTTATACATTTCAATTGTTCTTGTCATCTTGTCAATTATTTCATTTCGTAGTTTCTCTGGCCGTATAACCTTAAACATATCAGCATACTGCATAAACCAGCCTGCCAGCATAATGCTATCCATCTTGGTAAAGGATGCATGGCACTTGCCATTTTTAAGTTTTCTGACAATTATCTTGTCCCCTGCAAAATCATAAAGTATTGCATTAGATGCCTGTCCCGGCTCATATTCAAGTTCAATTCTTATGGTTTTTCCACTAAAATGATCAACACTGTCTTCAATATACTTCTGTATAATTAATTCAGGATTAACTCCAAGTTTTTTATCTGGCATCACCATAGTTTCTTCAGACATCATTAAATTCTCTACTCTGTCAAGCCTGTAGTTTGTAAGTCCATCATATTTATCATGTGAGCCAATCAGATAATAATTATTATCTGACCAGTAAATAGCATAAAGGTTAAGTTCATAAAATTTTCCATCTTTTCTCAGAACCTTTTTCATCATCTCATCAGTCTCAGTATATTGAAAACGTATCTTTCTGTGAATATACATTGCCTCTATCATAGTTTCAATATACACACCAATTGAGGTACTATCTTTAACATTGTGTGGAACCGGCATAATCATATGTGAGAATCTGCTTCTTCCTCTTTGGCTTGTTAATGATAACAGTTTCTCTTTAATATTCTTTGCTTCTTTAACAGATATACACTTTGCCTGCTGAATAGCATCAAACATTATCTTTATCTCCCAGTCCTCCAGAACATGCTTCTCCATATACCAGCCCGACTTCTTATCATTATTCTGACAAATATCATAACCACACTGTTGTAATAAACGAATATCCCTGTAAATAGACCTTCTATCTGCCTTCTCCATTCCATATGTATTCTGTAATCTTTCCACAATAGCATTGGCATTCATAGGTGTCTTCTCATCAGTAGTCTCAAGTATTTGTAATACTCTTATTAATTTTTCTTTTCTTTCTTCTGCCATTAAAAATTCCCCCTTGTAAGATTATTATCTACTTTAAATTATACATTTTATATGTCTTATTATCGCGACAATAAATGATTTTTTTTAATTGTTTTTATTTTTATACAAACACTTGACATAACAATAAATATATTTTAATATATTTATTGTGTGAATTAGTAACGATATTTAATGAGGAGTTTGTAACTATAGTAATATTTTAAATTCTTAGAGGGGGATAAATATGTTAATTATTTACAAAAGATATCTATATGCGCCAAAAGCGACATTTGTATCATTTATATCTTATATAATCGGTCTTGGTAGTATAGTGCTTTTTTTATGTTCACTTGGCATGATTTTTTCAGATAAACCATTAATAGGCATTGCTGCAACACCAGTATCAGGTTGTTTATTAGCTCTTTGCATATATGGCTGGCAGTTTCTTCCTGAAAAACTGGCTAAGACAGAAACTATCAAAAACATTACAACCACAGCAAAGTATGGTAGATTATATGTAAAGAATAATCCAGAACAATATACATATATTCGTACAGTTAACCCTGCTTTTGCTAATAAATATAT
>JAILNW010000324.1 GCA_024691145.1 Lachnospiraceae bacterium | reverse complement strand
GTCCATCTAAAGCCTCCAAATAATCCCCTAAAATTAATATCACATGTTTATCGACATAATTTATAATCTCCATTAGGTTATTTTACCACATTGTAGATATTAAAGTCAAAATAATTTACTGTTCACGCTAAAAAATATTTTACTTTACACTAAAAATGTGGTAGAATATAAGCGTTAAGTTTAATATAAAACTTTTTAAGGGAAAAGGAAAGGAAGTTTATTTTATGAAAAAACAAGTTATAGTATTAAGCGCTATTGCTGTTTCTTGTGTGGCATTATCAGGATGTGCTTTGCTGGACAAGTTTAAGGGGAAAAGTGCTAATTCATCAGATGGTACGAAAGATGTAAAGATTGAGAAGGAAGAGCAGGGAGGCCTTTTATTTACTTATGATGGTAATGAAACAAGTGGTATGAACTACGAATTAGATAAGGCTCTTGTTTATGTAGGACCTGGATTTGGTAATATACCAAGAGCAGATGGCAAGCTTCATTCATTTGTTTTATACAATACTAAAGAGATTACTTTTGTATGGTACAATAAGGAAGCAAGTGTTTCTTCATCAACAGATGTAATTAATGCATGCAGCAAGGATATATTTAGTGCTATAAGTACAGATCTTGATATTGTTCCAGAGGGAGCTTTATTCCAGATTGATAAGACTTCTGATGCTGAGAATCATAACAACATTGAGAGAACTAATTTTATTGGTACTATTACTGCATTTGACGAAGAGAAGAAAGAGAAGGAGATTCCTTTCAATGCTTACGGATTCGTTGCAGACGGAAAGCCAGGTATTGTTATGAGCGTTATTACAGCTGATAAGGATGCTGATAAGTATCAGGAAGAGATTGCTAATAACAGTCTTGTACTTATGAACACAGTTGTTGTTGCACAGTAATGTAAAGTTTATTACCCCTCATATTTATTATGAGGGGATTATTTTGCAGAAAGGAAATATTTATATGGAAATATTAAGATTAATATCTGAGATAAGAAATCCTGTTTTGGATAAATTCTTCGGAATTGTAACTTATCTTGGAAGCGGGGTAGTTGCATTAACAATTATTATGATTTTATACTGGTGTTTAGACAAGAAACTTGGTTACAGATTAGGTTTTGCTATGATAGTTGCAGGCATGACAGCCCAGATTCTTAAGCTTGCCTTCAGAATTCCAAGACCATGGGTTCTTGATCCAAAGTTTAAGCCTGTTAAAAGTGCTGTAAAGGGTGCTACAGGATATTCATTTCCAAGCGGACATTCAACACAGGTAACTGCAACGGCAGGAGGAATTGCGGGTTATATACTTGGGGAGAATAATCCATTTAAGAACGCAGTGAAAACTAAGCGTGACAGATTAAAGGTAGTTTTGATTTCGGCTATTATTGTGGGACTTGTTGTATTTTCAAGAATGTATCTTGGAGTTCATACGCCACTTGACGTATCAGTTGCTGTAATTATATCAAGTATTGTTGCTATAATTACAGATAAGTTATTTAGCAGATATATTGAAAAAAAGGATAATGGCTATATTGTGGCTGTTATATTAATTATAATATTAGGTATTATTGGTGCAGTTTATGATTTATATATGTATAATCATAAGATTACAACATATGCTGATTCTAAGGATGCTATTAAGATGGCAGGGGTTGCTATTGGACTTTCCCTTGGATGGTTTGTTGAAAAAAAGTATGTTAACTTTAAGGAAAAGGGAATAGGACTCAAACTACAGATAATTAAAGTTGTACTTGGTGTGGCAACAACATTTGGCCTTAGAATACTTCTCAAGACTATTGCCAATAACCTCTTTAAGGGAATGTTTGCATGGCACATGATTAGATATGCTATACTTGTATTCTGGGTAGTTGGAATATATCCTGTTTTTATTAAGAAGTTTTTCTCACCTAAAGAGGAAGAACAATAATGTATTAAAAAAAATACTTGATTAACTAAATAAGTTATTATAACATACAAAATGTAAATGTGAAAAATATAAAAGAAATGAGGAATATATAATGAGCAATGACAGATATGTAAGCCCTTTATCAGAAAGATACGCAAGTAAGGAGATGCAGTACATTTTCTCTCCAGATATGAAGTTCAGAACATGGAGAAGATTATGGATTGCCCTTGCAAAGACTGAGAAAGAATTAGGTCTTAATATTACACAGGAGCAGATTGATGAGTTAATAGCTAATAAAGATGATATTAACTATGAAGTTGCCAAGGAAAGAGAAGCACTTGTAAGACATGATGTTATGTCTCATGTTTATGCATATGGTGTTCAGTGTCCTAAGGCAAAGGGTATTATTCATCTTGGTGCAACATCTTGTTATGTTGGAGATAATACAGACCTTATTATTATGACAGAAGCTTTAAAACTTGTTAGAAAGAAGCTTATTAATGTTATTAATGTTCTTGCAAAGTTTGCTGATAAGTATAAAGCACAGCCAACACTTGCATTTACTCATTTTCAGCCAGCACAGCCTACAACTGTAGGAAAGAGAGCTACATTATGGTTACAGGAGTTTAAACTTGACCTTGATGATCTTGATTATGTAATTGGCAGCATGAAGTTACTTGGCTCTAAGGGAACAACAGGAACACAGGCAAGTTTCCTTGAGTTATTTGATGGAGATTATGATAAAGTTAAAAAGCTTGATAAGATGATTGCAAAGGAAATGGGATTTGATGATGTATATCCTGTTTCTGGACAGACTTATTCAAGAAAGATAGATATGAGAGTTCTTTCTGTACTTGCAGGTATTGCAGCAAGTGCCCATAAGTTCTCTAATGATATAAGATTATTACAGCACCTTAAGGAAGTTGAGGAGCCATTTGAAAAGAACCAGATTGGTTCTTCTGCCATGGCTTATAAGCGTAACCCTATGAGAAGTGAGAGAATTGCTTCACTTGCAGATTATGTTATGGTTAATGCACTTAACCCTGCATTTGTTGCTTCTACTCAGTGGTTTGAGAGAACACTTGATGATTCAGCTAACAAGAGATTAAGCGTTCCAGAGGGATTCCTTGCAATTGATGGTATTCTTGATCTTTGCAACAATGTTGCAGACGGACTTGTTGTATATACTAAGGTTATAGAGAAGAGACTTCTGTCTGAACTTCCATTTATGGCTACTGAGAATATTATGATGGATGCAGTTAAAGCAGGCGGAGACAGACAGGAACTTCATGAGAAGATAAGAACATTGTCTATGGAAGCTGGTAAGAATGTTAAGCAGGAGGGACTTGATAATAACCTTCTTGAACTTATTGCAGCAGAGCCAGCCTTCAATAAGACTCTTGATGAACTTAAGGCAGATATGGATCCTGCTAAGTTTACAGGATGTGCAGCATTCCAGGTAGAAGATTTCCTTAACAATGTTATTAATCCTATTCTCGAAGAGAATAAAGAATTACTTGGTTTAACAGCTGAGATTAAGGTGTGATCGAGGTGAGTTCTGATGAAAATAGGACCTAATTCACCATGCTGGTGTAAAAGCAAAAAGAAGTACAAGGTTTGTCATATGCAGTTTGATGAAAGACTTAAGGGATTTTCTAAAAATCCTAAGATTGAGCTTCCACCAAGGGAGATTATTAAGAATGACAAGCAGATTGCAGGTATTAAGAAGGCTGCAAAAGTCAATAATCTTGTACTTGATGAAGTTTCAAAGATGGTTAAAGAAGGCATAACTACTGCAGAGATTGACCTTCTTGTATATAAACTTATTACAGATAATGGAGGTATTCCAGCAACTTTAGGTTACTATGGATATCCTAAGAGTGTTTGCACGTCTGTTAATGAGCAGGTATGTCATGGTATACCTGATGATAAGACCGTGCTTAAGTCAGGAGACATTATTAACGTTGACGTTACAACAATTCTTGATGGCTTTTATGCAGATGCTTCACGTATGTTTATGATAGGTGATGTTGCTGAAGAAACAAGGAAACTTGTGGAGGTTACAAAGGAAGCCAGAGAAGTTGGATTTAAAGCTATTAAACCATGGGAAACATGTGTTGGAGATATAGGATATGCAATTAGTGAATATGTAAAACCATTTGGATATTCTATTATAAGAGATATAGGTGGTCATGGAGTAGGTATTGATTTTCATGAAGACCCTTATGTGTGCCATATAGGGCAGCCTATGACAGGCATGCTTCTGGTACCAGGTATGGTATTTACTATAGAGCCTATGATTAACATGGGAAAAGAGGATTTTTATGAGGATGAGTCTAACGGATGGACTATTTATACAGAGGACAAAAAGCCTTCGGCTCAATGGGAATATACAGTTCTTGTTACTGAAGAAGGTGCAGAGATTATAGCATATTAAGATATTTTAGGGCGGACTTTTACTATTATGGTATAAGCCGCCTTATTTTTTGGGAGATTTTATGAGAAAGTTTATTTTATTAATGTTTACAGTATGTTTGTGTATGATATGCACAGGTTGTGCAGCAGGGAATAATGGAGAAAATTATGTTGAAGAAAACAATATAAAAATGGGTACTATATGCAATATAAAAATTGCAGCTGATAAGGATAAATCAAAAGAAATATTTGAAAATCTATGGAGTACCCTTGATGATATAGAGAAAACAATGTCTGCAAAGATAGAAGACTCAGAGCTTTCTTATGTTAATAACAATGCTATTAATGAGGAGGTTGTTATATCTGAGGAACTTTATTATGTAATTGAAAAGAGTCTGTATTATGCAGAACTTACAGAGGGGGCATTTGACCCTGCCATAGGCAATATTATTGACTTGTGGAAGATAGGAACAGATGAAGCAAGGGTTCCTGAGAAGGAAGAGATAGAAAAGTATCTTGGTGAAGCAAATTATAAAAATATTGTTCTTAATAAAGATAATAACAGTATAAGATTTCTTAATGATAAAGTAAAACTAGATCTTGGAGGCATAGTTAAAGGTTATGCAGCTGACAGGATTAAGGAGATTCTTATAAATAATTATAACATTTCTTCTGGATATATAAGTCTTGGAGGAAATGTAATGACTATTGGAAAAAAGACAGATGGCAGCATGTTTAAGATAGGTATACAATCACCTTATAATGTCAATAAATTAGACAGAGTAGTGGAAGTTTGTGATAAGACGGTAGTTACTTCTGGAGACTATGAGAGGTTCTTTATTGAGAATGGCATAAGATATCATCATATAATTGATCCTGCTACTGGAGAACCTGCAAGGTCTGGTGTAAGAAGTGTTACTATAATAACTTCAGATTCCATAATGGCAGATGCTATTTCAACAGCATGTTTTGTTATGGGAGAGGATAAAGCTAAGAATTTTATTGAAAAACTTAATGGCAAGTTAGAAGAAAAGGATTATATTGAATCTTATACTATAAAACAATAGCTACTTGTAAAATTTTGGGTGTTATGGTATAATAAAATATGGGAAAATGTGTAAAGGGTTATATTACAGGAATGGAGATGGCAGGCTTATGAAACTATCTGTCAAAGAATTAATAACGGTTTCAATAGGCATAGTAATGATACTATTGCTTATTTCGGGAATAGATTTAGTAAATAACATGAGGATGTCTGAAAAATCAAATGACACAATAGTAGAAAAAAAGGTGTATGAAGCAGTTTCACCAGTTCCTTATAAATCTTATACGGAAGTTTTTAAAATTTCTAGAAGAATTGACAATATTAAAGGGAAAAAAATTGGTATTATTGCCAATGAAAAGAAAGCCAGCAGTACAATGGCTCAGGTAATTAAAAAAGAGTTTGAGAAGAACTATGATGTCAGTGTATCTATAATGACTAATGAACTTAGTGTATATCTTGGAGACCCGGATATTTCTCAAAACTTTTTTGAATGGCTGAGTAGTGTTGATGGTGTTATTTTGCTGGTTGGAGATTGCGTTTCTTCTTCAAGATTATTAACACAGAATGCTGCTTATATCGAAGGAAAAGGTATTCCTACAGTTTCAATTTTTAATCAGGATTTTAAAAATATAGTTACCTCTACAAAAGACGATGAACTGATGCCGGCTCTTCGTGTTTTATATGAAAATATTGAAGTGGAGTGCACCAAGAAAGATAAGATAGAAAAGAAAGTTAAAGACATGATTCCTACTTTATATGACAATCTGACAAAGGAAAATCCTGATGAGTCAGCCAATATTTTGTATAAAGAGCGTAATAGTGAGAAGACTATAGAAGGTACATATGAAGAAGTAGAACTTTATTTCTATCAGCATGGATGGTCTGATGGTCTTCCTTTTGTTGTGCCAACTGAAGAGGCAATTGATAAAATGCTCAGAGGTACAGATATGAAGCCTGATGAGAAAATTGGTAATGTAACTGATGCAGGAAGATGTGTAACTGTAAAAACCGTTGCTATAAGTGCTGTTATGGCTGGGTGCAGAACCGTGGATTTTCCAATTGTACTTGCTGCAGCAAAGGCAATATTTGATGAAAAGTCAGGATATTATGAAAATTTAACAAGTTTTTCTGCATGTGTTCCTCTTATAACTGTTAGTGGAACAATACAGGAAAACATTGAGCTTAATAATGGATCAAATGCATATGGAAGTGGTAACAGTTCAACTGCAACCATAGGAAGAGCAATAAATCTTCTTATGAAGAATGTAAGTGTAGCAAATGGTCATCCATTGTCTTATAGTACGTATGGTAATACAAGTGAATATGCATCTGTACTTGGAGAATATAATACAGGAAAAGAAGGATTATTCAATTGGGAAAGTGTGGATGAACAGGCTAATATTGATACAACAGAGAATGTGGTTTCGGTAACATTTGAGAATGCATTCAGATATTACAGTATAGATTCTGTTGATGGTAATGCGATAGCAAACGAATTATATAATGCAGCATCTAAATTGGATTCATATAATACAACTTTTGTAATAACTTCTAAAATGGCCAAGATGATGGATGATGCTGGATTTTCAAGCAAAACACTTCTAAGCAATTTGTTTTTCAGAATAAATGACAATAATCCGCAGATAAAGATTGAAGATGTGGCACTGGTTGTTGTTAAGAGTGAAGATTGCGATGGATTTATGGTAATTAGTAATTCATTTGGTGTTGGAGAAAGAGTATTCTGTAATATTGAGTTACCACAAGATTGGAAAAATCTTATTGGGGAAGAATCATATAACAAATATGCAATTAATTCAAATGATAATGAAAATGCATTTGTAAGAGTTTATGATGCAAAAGATGAAGGTAATAATATATTATATTATACGGATAATACTATAGACATTAGAAATTATTATATGAAGGGTGAAACAGACGGCCTTCCAGTAATTGTTGCAAGCGATTACAAGATAAATGATATGCTTAGGTTATCTGGATATAGTAATAAAGATGTTATTGCTAAGTATGGTAAAGTAAAGATAACTGCACGAAATGTTGCAATTAATGCAGTTATGGCTGGATGTCTTCCATCATATTTTCCGATTGTAGTTAACGGAGTTAAACAGATTTTTGAAGATGAAGATGTTATAAAGAAACTTGCTAATAACGATGAAGCAAGCCTTGTGTGGAGTATTTCCGGTGAAATTGTAAAAAATATTAATGCCAACAATAATGAAGGAGTACTTGGTTCATCTAACAAAGCCAATGCAACTATTGGAAGAGCCATAAATTTTGTACTTATGAATTGCCTGCAAATTAGAAAGACTGCCACATATGGAAATTCAGCTCAGTATTCTGTTGTTATAAGCGAATATGTTGAAGAAGAAAAAGAGGCTGTTGATGCTAGAAAAACAATAGAGGAATGTGAAGAAGAAATACAAGAAGGCGAAGAAGAAACGCAAGAAGGTGAAGAAGGAACAACAGAAAGTGTTGAGGAAGTTAAAAATAATCCTTATAAAGCAAGTGAAAACAGCATGTCATTTTCTTTTTGTGAGTCAAGTGTATATTGTCCTATGCCAGGCCTGACTGTGGAAGACATAATTAATGGAATCGAAACAGAAGTTATAAGAAATGCAAAATCATATGTAAAACTGCTTATGACTAAAGAACAGGCTATTATGGTTGGTGAGAAATATAAAGAAGAAAAAGATTTTTGCGAAAGGTTATGTTCTGTAAGTGAAGCAGAAGTTGTTGATATTCAGGTTATTGATAGTGATAATAATACTGGTGTTCAGATACTGACTAGTGATATTGCACCAGATTCTGAAGAAAAAAAGATTGAATTACCAAAAGGTTTTAAAAAACTTTTAGCAGAGGATGTAAGTTATATACATGTAACTAATCTTCAGCCTGATACAATAGAAGTTATCAAAAATCCTGACAGAATTACATATATAGCAAATTGTGATACTTTTGAGCCTTATGGCATGGAAGTTAAAGCATATTATAATAATGGTGCAGTAGAAAATGTTGATATTGATGATATTGTTTTTGCACATACACAGGTAATTCCATTGTCACAAAGTGCAATAAATATTAATTACAAAGGGGCTCTTAGCAGTGTTCCTATAAATGTATTGCCACGTGTGTGTTCACAGCTTATTATCAGCAAATATCCTGATAAGATGAATTACCAGTCAGGAGAAGAGTTTGATAGCACAGGTATTGAAATAACTGCCAGATTTAACAGTGGACATACAATGGTACTTGATTCAACTTCATATTCTATAGTTACACCTGAAAAATTAACAAAGAAGAATCATAAGATAACTATATCCTATGCCGAAACAAAGGTTGAACTCAGCGTAAGTGTTGATAATGCCAAGGTCTATAATAAAGATGAGATTATTAATATTACAAATTTTTCTGCAGATATTATTGATGATAAACTTGTTTTAAATACAAATGTTTTAGGTGATGAGGAGTATGAGTATAAGTATTTTATGACAAATCTTAACTGGAACCTTTGTACACCTTCTATTGACAGTGAAGGTAACTTGATGAAGTTTGACAGTTATTTTAATAATAATGATGAAATACTATATGCACTTGAATGGTATAACAGATTATTTAAAGACAGCAAGGATTATAAGGTGTTAACAGATTATACAAAGTCACATAAGTTTGTAATGGATAATACACTTGACTCATCTAAGTATTTCTTTGTAACTGTGAAGGATAAGTATGGCAATACAGCGGTTGCAGCGGCTATGATTAATCTTGGAAATCATACAGAGTATAAGATTAATGATTCTGAAACTATTACAATAAAGGTTAGACAGCATGAAAATAGCAACAGAGTTCCTTATATTTATGCATGGTTTGATGGTGGTGAGCATATTACAGAAGATTTCCCAGGTCAGAAAATGGTAAAAGATACTGATCTTGGTGGAAATTGGTATACAATAGATTTAAAGACATATTCAAAGGTGTTTAACTGTTTAATTACTGATGAGGGTGGAGCTACACAGACTTGCGATATCAAAGGATTATATGGTGATACGTGGATTACAATTAATAGATCTTCACTTTCAAAAGATGATAATTGTGTTACTACTATGGCTAATGTTATTGGAAATTCATTACATGAGGTTACTATTCATATTAAAGCTATTAATAACAATTCACCTGTTCCATATGTTTATGCATGGAAAGGAGGAGCAGAACGTTTACTTGACACATGGCCAGGAACTCCTGCAACTAAGGATATTGATCGAGGAAATAACTGGTATTATACAAAATTCATACCAGATGGTAAGTACCAGTTTATAATAACCACTGCATCGGGAGATCAGACACAGGATTCCGGAAATCTTGATGGTGATGTATGGCTTGTTATGACACGAAGAAAACTTAATAAGTTATTCCCTTGTTATTCGCTTTACTTAGACGAAGATGAGGTTGTAGATAATAATGATATATATGTAAATTTACCTTTAGAATGTAATGATACACCTTATTTATACATAAAGACCACAGAGGTAGATGTTTCATTAGATATGATTGAAGATGATTTTACAGTAGAGATGGACAGATATTATGAACTTAAAGGTAACTGGTTTTATACAAAGAGCAGTAACAATACAAACTATCAGTTTATGATATTTAATCGTCAGAAAAAACATAAAAGTGAATTAATTAATGCGAATCCTAAATCCTTGGAGATTATTGTA
>JAILNW010000289.1 GCA_024691145.1 Lachnospiraceae bacterium | reverse complement strand
TGGTAATGTATAAGGAGATTCTTAGAAGACTTGAAGATTTTGATAAAGATTCTCCATTAGCGCAGTAATTATATGGTGTAGTATCAAGTATATATACCCCCTTGGCATATCGGTAGTAATCTATATTCATCATAAAATCTTCTGAAATAAATTGTCTTTCAGAACAAAATCTTATATTGTTATCCTTAAAAACTGCAACAGAGTATATTCCCATACAAGTAGAAACACCTATCGTAAGGTCCTCAGGATATTCTGGTAATGTTCCTAAAACCTCAAGCAGCACATCTTTGTATACTTTTTTATCAAGATATAAACTGCCTGCTTTAAGATTAGGCCTTTCATCATAATGACCATCGTCATAATACTTTTTGTGTCCACAAAGACACGTATCTACTTTATGTTCTTTAGCCGCATTATATAAAGTCTCATACATATCCTTTTCAACAAAATCATCACTATCAAGAAATGCCACAAATTCTCCACTAGCAGCCTCTAAGCCACTGTTTCTTGCAAATCCAAGCCCTCCGTTTTCCTTATGTATAACCTCTATTCTTGCATCTTTTTTAGCCCACTCATCACACATTGAAGGTGCCTCATCTTTAGATCCATCATCAACAAGAATTATTTCTATCTCCTTTAAAGTCTGATTGATTACACTTTTAATACATCTGTCGAGATATTTTGCCGTATTGTATATAGGTATAACAACACTAACTTTACACATATTAAATCACCTCATAATTATTTTCACTACTCGTTGCCTCAGTATTTAAATACACCGGCTTCTTATCACTTTTGCTATAAATATATGATATTGATAGCCAGAATGCCAACACATAGTTTATTTCAAGTCTTAATGCTGAATTGTACCACATATTAATTATAGCAAGTATCATTGCTCCAAATGTAACTGTATGTATTGCTTTATTCTCAACATCAGAAAACATTCTTTTAAATGAATCTGCACAGCCTGCTATAAAGAAACCTGTATACGCAATAAACCCAACAATGCCACATTCAAGCATAATCATTACATTTACAAACCATTCATAATGAAGACTTGCATATTCTTTATATATCCAGCCTTTAAAACCAAAAACATTATCTCCGCTTCCTGCTCCTGTACCAAATACTTTAAGAATCCAGTCATTCATTATATTATTATACACATATGGAATACCCGAAAATCTGTTAAGTGTATATGCACCAACAGAGTAATCCATTGTCAGATAATCCATAATCTTGTCATAGGTAAAAAAGTCTTTCCAATATGGATATAATGTGAAAAAAACATTAACCCCCACAACAAGACATATCACACCAACTCCTATACTTACCGCAGTTCTCCAGGAAGGTTTCTGAGTCAGTATTACAACTACCAGTGCAAATACAATTTCAAAGAAATATATCTTTAATTCACTTAATGCAGCAATAGCCATAGAACATACACTAACATATACAATTAATGATGCTCCCTTTTTCTTATACATAAACATTGAAACTGCATACATTGTCAGCATACATAAGTATATATTCATATAGCCATTACAACCTGTTTCAAATCCAAATAAACCACCGTTGTAGTCAAATGTATATCCTTGTACAAAATACTGGAAGGCACTCATTACAGTATTTCCTCCAAGTAAAATTAAAAACATTTTAATTATATGTTCCACATCAGATTTCTCTAAAAATACTATACATGAAACAAAGAAGGATATCATTCTCAATGTAGTCCTCAAACTCCACAAATATAATACAAGTGGCTGCTGATTGTATATAAAAGAAATGAATGTACCTATCATAAATACAAAAATAAAAGTCATGATATTCCTAATATTATACGTTTTCTTTCTCTTTTTTACTTCTATTAATGTCAATACAATCAACCATACATTTAAAAAGTCCATGACATACTTAATTGCCTCAGGAAGCCCAAGATAACACTTAAAAAATCTGAATGTACAGCAATAAATCAGCTGAACATAGATTATAATTATTGGCTTATCCCATAGCAATAATGCAATAACTGAACCTATGCATAAGGCTATAAGTAAAACTAACAGAACTACCATACAATCCTCCGTTACACTTAACTCATTATGTTAAAGTCAGGTAATATTCCAATAATTTCTAAAGTTCCATCTAATGAACACTCATTAACTTCAAGAATCTTTTGTGATGTTAAAGTCTTAATAAATACTATAGCACATGTTCCTATTCCACCTAAAAAACCAAATAATATAATTACAAATACCATGGTCTTCTTAACACTTGAATGTGAATATGCTCTATCAGCTTCATCAAGCATCTGTGCTGCTTCAATACCTGTGATATTTCTGATTTCTGAAACAAATGCCTGTGCAACTGCATTAGTCATAGCAATTGCATCTTCCTCAGAATTAGCAACAACTGTTAACATAACTATATTTTTTTCTTTATCAGAATATACCTTTATTGCATCTTTCATATCTTCAATGGACATTGGCTCATATCCCATTATTGATATTGCTCTCGAACAAACCTTCGTACTTGACATTATATCAGAATAGTCCTTAACAGCAGTTATACCTTCAACTGATTTTTCATATGAACCATACTCAGAACTATAAATAGTTGCTGAAGCCATATATTCATCTTCCTTTGTATATGATATTATAACCGCACAAACAATACCAATTATTAAAAATAAAATAACATTAAGAACTATTCTCTGTCTGTTCTTTTTCATCATATATAAACAAACGCTTAAATCTCTTTTCACTGACTTAACTTCATTTTCCATAAAATCATCCCTTCATTGCAAACATCTTAATACTGTGACTGCATGCCTTTTCTTTTAATTCTGTTATATAAAACTATCAATACTAATATTGCAATAACAGCACAAGCAGTAATATATATCTGTTCTCTCGACTCACTTATACTCTTGAGTAATCCACTTATCCCTTTACCACTTTCTTCTGAATTTCCATCGTTAATAACGTCTACATTATAATTTCTAGGTTCTACAGTATATTCATTACCATATTCATCCTGATATGTAAATCCTATCTTTAAGGTCTGACTGCCAAGTTCTTTACATATAATACTGAAATCTTGATTTTTAGAAGAACCGCTCTGCACATTACCTATTGGTATCTTCTTATATTCATCATCTATGTTTCCTTCGATATTCATATAAAGATTCTTGATATCAACATTACCACTGTTTTTTCC
>JAILNW010000233.1 GCA_024691145.1 Lachnospiraceae bacterium | reverse complement strand
ACATATAAATATTGAGCTATTTTATCGTAAAAAAGAGATGGGATATCTTCAGGTGTTTAATATACCTAAAAAAAGAGTCAAATATATAATTTTTTCACATTATATGAGAAAGAATGTTATAGCTCTTGTTATAGCTGAGATGGTATATCATATAGCAGCAGGTGTAACATATATAATTAATGGCATGAAGTTTATACTTCCTCTATGGATAAATCTGTGCATAGCAGGAGGAATAATTTTGTATTCTGCAATAGTTATATCAATACCTGTAGAAAAATATATGAGAAAGAATATTATAAGTCTTATTAAAGAATAAAAGGAGGGATGAGTAATGAGAGGAAAGAAACATTTTTCATGGCTTGCTTACACGGCTTTGTTTGTACTTGCCATGACTGCTCTTACTTCATGTAAGGACAAGAAAAAAACTACAAAGGAGATACAGCAGGAGATACTTAATAATGCTGTACCTGAAGTTACAAGAAGTGCAGACATTAATGAAGAATCACAAAAGGATGATGAATCTGCTGTAAATGTAACAGTAGTGCCGGAATCAGAGGCTAAAGCAGGTGATGTAATAGGTAACAGCAATGGAATAACTGTTATAAAGGAAAGATCCAGCAGGCTTGATACAATGAAGCCTGTAATTATGGCAGTTGCTGACGCATTAAAGGATAATTATTATGATTATAATCCTAATTCAAACAGCCTGTACTTTGATGCAATCTATTACCTTGCATCTTATTCAAAGGATTTCTTAAAGAATAAGTACAAAGATAATGGCGATGGCACTGTAACACTTTCAGATGATTCCTTAAAGGAACTGTCATCAGCATGCTTTGCAGGAAGGGTTTATGGATACAAGGAAATGCTGGAAAGTGATTA
Organism: Lachnospiraceae bacterium; assembly: GCA_024691145.1. Classification (GTDB taxonomy): domain Bacteria; phylum Bacillota; class Clostridia; order Lachnospirales; family Lachnospiraceae; genus JAILNW01. Next base: position 7,373 of record JAILNW010000233.1, on the reverse strand, counting down.
TCCTGCTGACTTTGTGCCGGACAAGAGTTATAAGAATTATACACTTCCGGTAAAACAGACCACAGTAAAGTCAGTGGAAATTTTAAGTGTTAATGAAAAGGTTTTTGATGATAATTCAATAGCCGGCAATCTCTATGAAGCAGAGGTTAAGGTTAATTACAGTGACTGTGAAAAAGTTTTATCAATGAGTTTTATTACAAATGAGCTTGGATTTGATGAAGAAAACGTGCTTTATTCTTATTCAGTTCAGAGCGCTGGCTTGGCCAGATAACGGGGAAGTTTTGGTTTAATATATTTAATGCAGATTTGGTTTATGGTGCATTTATTACATGAAAGGAGCCAGCACCACAGGGTGTTATTAAAGGGAAAGATGTTTAATAAGTTATTAGGAAAGATAAAAAACATGGGCATGAAGTCTAAGATAGCTTTATGTCTCATGTTTACAGTTATTATATCTGTATGTATAGGAATAGGAACTTCACATAAGTCAAAGGCTTATGATGTTAAGGTTCTCGAAGCTCAGCAGTGGCTTAATGCCACATATACAGGCAAAAAGGGATATGTAGTAATTCCGGAAGACGGTGTAATCGGACAGGGCACAGTAAAGGCTCTTATAAGGGCTTTGCAGATAGAAACAGGTGATTCTGCACCTGATGGTATCTTTGGAAATGGAACTATTAAAAGATGTCCGACTGTTGCTAGTTCTAACGATGCATCAGAAAATGTCATAAAAATTCTACAGTATGGTCTTTTCTGCAAAGGCTATAATGCGGGTGCTGTTAATGGTGAATACCATGACAATACAAAAGCAGCAGTAAATAAACTTCAGACTGATGCTGGTTTTGAGCCTGATGGAATAGTTACTCCTCAATGGTTCAAGGCAATTCTTAATACTGATGCCATGGTTCTTATTAAAGGCGGAGACAAAAACATAAGAACAGTACAGCAGTATCTTAACAGAAACTATTACCAGTATGTTGGAATAAAACCATGTGACGGTGTATATTCAAGGGATACAAACAAGGCAATGATTTATGCCCTTCAGGTTGAAGAGGGAGATTCAAAGCCTGACGGTGTGTTTGGAAACGGCACATACAACAACTGTCCGACATTATCACAGGGCAGCACAAAAACCAGGTTTGTAAAACTTGTACAGGCAGCAGCATATACTAACGGATACTATAAAAACTTCTCATTTGACGGTGTATATGATGCTGAATTAACAAATGAAGTAAAAGCATTCCAGAAGTTCATGAAACTTCCTGATACCAACGGTACAACTACAAAAGGTACCATGAAGTCTCTTCTTGTAAGCTGCGGAGACAAAAACAGACCGGGTACAGGCTGTGACACAGCAACAAGACTTGATGAAGCAAAGATTGCGACATTAAAGAATGAAGGATATAAATATGTAGGACGTTACCTTACAAAGGTGCCTGGCGGATTGGATAAGAACATGACAAGGGAAGAAGCAAAGCTTATTACCAAGTCAGGTTTAAAAATCATACCTATCTACCAGACATACGGACGTGAGGATACATACTTTACAGTGGAACAGGGTAACATAGATGCCATAGAAGCAATAACAGCAGCTGTAAATCTTGGTATTCCTAACGGTTCCACAATCTACTTCGGTGTAGACTATGATGTTCTTGACAAGAACGTAACAGCATATATAATACCATACTTTAAGGCCATTAATGCAAGATTCAGTGCATATGGAAACAAGTATAACATTGGTATATACGGATGCCGTAATGCATGTACAAGGGTAAGTGAGGCAAATCTTGCAAAGTATGCATATGTAAGTGACATGTCAACAGGCTACAGCGGAAATATGGGTTACAGAATGCCTAAGAACTGGGCATTTGACCAGATTAATGAGTTTACAACAGGAAGCGGAAGCGGTGCTCTTGGCATAGACAAGCTTGTTGTGTCAGGAAGAGATGCCGGTGTAAGCAAGATTAACAAGAATGTTGCAAAGGTTGACGAGCAGACAGTGGCAATGCTTTCAGGCTACTACAGTGCTGATCCTGTAAACCTTGCAAGCGGTGCACATGAGATAGAATATGATGCATTTACAGTATACGGAAGCCAGAACATAAACATTACATTAAGCTATTCATCTGAAGCAACAGCAGACGGCGCTGTGGGAAAAGGATGGACTTACGGATATGAGACATATGTAAAGGAAATATCTGACGATGATGAGACAGAAGAAGACGAAACAGCCATAAGGCTTTATGTTTCACCAGCAGTATACAGGGACTATTATCCTGAAGTTAAGGAAACTGAAGATGGAAAAGAAGAAAAGTCACAGGATGTATATATCTGCGACAACATTTTAAGAAAGAATGACAGGCTTACTAAGAATGAAGATCAGACATATACCCTTGACTGTAACGGGGAGAATGTATATACATTCAATAAATCCGGAAAACTTGTAAAGGAAGAAACAAAGAGCGGATTTTCTGTTAACATAGAATATACAGATAACAGTGTAAAGATATGTGATGCAAAGTCAGATTCATACATTGAACTTATAAAGAACGAAGATGGAAAAGTAACTGAAATCACAGACGGAACAGACAGAAAGACACTTCTTTCGTATGATGAAAACAGCTGTCTTGTATCAATAACAGATGCAAATGGAAACACAACATCATATACATACGATGATGCTGCAAGGGTTCTTACAGGAACAGACAATAACGGTGCAACATATTTCACTAATGAATATGATGAACTTGGAAGGGTATCAGCCCAGTATGACAGCAACGGTGCAAAGACTGAATTTAGCTATGATGATACAGAAAAGAACGGAACAACACTTGTTACTGTAACAGACAGAAACGGAAACAAGTCAACGTCACTTTTCAGTGACAAGAGACAGCTTCTTGAAGAAACTGACAAGAACGGAAACAAAACTGTATATACATATGATGAAAACAATAATATTACAAGAATACAGGATCCTTTAAAAGTCGAGAATGTTACAAGATATGATGATAAAAACAGGCTTGTATATGAGGAAGACAGCAAAGGCTTTATTGTAACATATGAATATGATGATAACAATAACATTACAAGAAAACTCTACTCCACAGGAGCAGAAGAAACATTTGAATACAACAAGGACAATAAACTTGTAAAGGCAGTTGCCATAAATGGCCTTGTTTCAACATTTGAATATGACAAGAACGGATATCTCTCAAAGAAATCAGAAGGGGATACAGTTTACACATTTGAATACAAGGACGGAAAACTTGCATCTGCAACAGACCCTATGGGAAACAGGGTGTACTATGAGTATGACGAGAACGGCCTTTTAAAGAGCACAAAGGATGCAGAGGGCAATGTATCAAGCCAGGAGTATGATGAAGTAGGCAACATTACAAAGGTAATCAATGCTGACGGTGGTGTAAGCAGCACAGCTTATGACAGAAAGGGCCTTATAACATCACATACAGATACTTTAGGCAATACTTCAACAAGGGAATATGATTCAAATGACAACCTTGTAAAAGAAACATTTGCAGACGGTAATTATATAGAGTATATATATGATGCTGCAGACAGAATAGAGAAAACAACAGACCAGAAGGGCAATGTAACATCATATGAATATGATAAGGCAGGACAGGTAACAGCAGTAATATATCCTGACAAGGCAAAAGAGACATATGAATATGATGCCAATGGAAATGTTACAAAGCACACAACTGCTGAAGGGGTAACAACAGAGTATACATATGATACAGAAGGCAATGTCCTTACAGAAACATCAGGTGACGGAACTACTGTAACATATGAGTATGATGTAATGTCAAACCTTGTAAAGGTAACAAATCCAAAGGGAGGGGTAACTGAATATACAAGGGATGATACAGGAAAGGTAACGAAAGAGACAGACCCTAACGGAAACAGCGTAACATACAAGTATAACATTGATGGAAAACTTGAGAAGATGACAGATGCAAAGGGCAATGTTACAAAGTATGAATATAACGTTGCAGGTCTTCTTACAAAGATAACTGACCCTCTTGGAAACAGCACGTCATATGAATATGACAAACTTGGAAACCTTGTAAAGGTAACGGATCCTCTTGGAGGAACAGTAACATATGAATATGATGAGTGTTCAAGAGAGATAGCAGTAACAGATGCCAATGGAAATACAACAAGAAAAGAGTATGATACTAACGGCAATGTTGTAAAAACATATGATGCCAAAGGCAATGTTGATTTAATCTTTACATACAATGCTTTAGGACAGCCTGATAAGGTTACTGACATATATGGAAACTTCATGACATCAGAGTATGACAAGAACGGAAACCTTATATCATCAACTGATACCAGAGGAGTTGTAACAAGATACGAGTATGATGAACTTAACAGAATGGTTAAGTCCATAAATGCACTTGGTGATACAAGTTCAGTAGAGTATACAAAAGACGGACAGGTGTCTGTTGTAAAGGGAGCACTTGGAAGCACAAAGAGTTATGAATATGATGAATTCCAGAGACTTATATCTGAAAGCACAACATCAGGGGGAAAGATAACATATAAGTATAATGCAGCCGGACTTCTTGAAGAGAAGAAAAATGCAAGAGGACAGTCTGAAACATATACTTATGACAAGGCTGGAAATATAACAAAAATAGTAAACAGTGAAGGAACAACAACATACAAGTATGATGAAAACTATAACATTACAGAAGTAAAGGACAGCACAGGAACAGTAAAGAGAACATTTGACAAGCTTGACCGAGTTCTTACTTACACAGATGTTAATGGAAAAACAGTATCATATGAATATGATGCAGCCGGAAACCTTGTAAAGATGACTTATCCTGATGATACTTATGTAACATACAAGTATGATAAGGCAGGAAATGTAATAAAGGTAACAGACTGGAACGGAAATGAAACATCATACAAATATGACGAGAATAATGACATCATAAAGGTTACAAGACCTGACGGAAGCATTCTCACAAAGGCCTATGACGAAAAGGGCAGACTTACTAGTGCAAAGGATACTGCAAAGGACGGCATTGTTATAAGCTCATATACATATGAATATGACGAAATGAATAATATAACAAGTGAAACATCTGAGACAGATAAAATCAGATATGAATATTCATATGACATTCTGTACAGACTTACAGAGAGAAAAACCGTCCTTACAGAAACAGGCGAAGTTGCAGAGAAAGAAAACTTTACTTATGATTCTGCTTGTAATATAATAGTATCAGGCAGTTCAGAAGGTACATCTGAAAGAAACTATAATGCCAACAACCAGCTGCTTTCAATGGATGGTAACGGCTTTGTATATGACAAAGACGGCAATATGACAAGTGGTGTGATTGGCGGAGATGATGCACTGCTTGCATATGATTCACAGAACAGGCTTGTGAAGATGTCAAAGGACGGAATCACTTACAGTTATACATATGATGCAGAAGGAATAAGAACATCAAAGGTAACAGAAGGAAAAGACGGAAAGAAGACATCAAAGTATACATATAACCTTGTGTCAGACCTTACTGAGCTTATATATGAAGAGACAGAGGACAGCATAATCAAGTATGTATACGGAGCAGGTTCACTTGTAAGCCAGGAAGAAGTAAAGAAAGATAAGAAAGAGATATCTTACTTCCACTATGACTTAAGAGGAAGCACTGTAGCATTAACGGATGAATCAGGAAAGGTATCAGACAGATACCTGTACAGTACATATGGAAAGGTAAATGCTGTAGAAGGAAGCAAAGAATCAACAGAGTTCCTTTATAACGGACGAGACGGTGTAATGAACGAAGGCAATGGACTTTATTACATGCGTACACGTTACTACTCACCAGACCTTGAAAGATTTATTAATGCTGATGTGCTTGTTGGAGACATAGCAAACTCAAGTACCTTAAACCAGTATGCATATGTAGAAGGCTCCCCTGTATCAATGATTGACCCATTTGGTCTCTGCGCAGAACCTTCATCAAAGAACAAAACTTCAAAAGCATCAAAGAATAACAGTAGCTGGTGGAAAAAGGTAACAAAGAAAGCCACACCTGCCCTTAAGAAGGTTGGTTCAAGCTTAAAGAGTACATTTATAGGTGATACCAAGTCAGAGATGATACATAATGCTCTTGACCTTGGAGGAATGTTACCAGGCGTAGGATTTGTATTTGATACAGCAAACTCAATATACTACTTCTCCGAAGGAGATTACCTGAATGGTGCTATGTCAGCAGCATCGGCAGTACCAGGTATAGGAGACGCATTCTCAGCAGCCAAGAAAGGCTCAAAGGGACTTGGAATAGCAGCCAAAGTTGGAAAAAGTGCTGGAAAGACTGTGGCCAAAGAAGCAGGCGAAAAGGTAGGAAAAGAAGTTGTTGAAGAGGCGACTGAAAGGCTTGTAAAAGAAGGCACAGAAGAAGTTGCTGAAAAAGCAATGAAAAATGGTAGCGTTGAGTTTTTAGGAGAATGTGCGGATGGCATAAATTGCTTTACGGCTGGAACAAAGGTTTCTACAATAGATGGCATGAAGAACATAGAAGATATAAAAGAAGGAGACTATGTTCTTTCGAAGGATCCAATTACTGGTGAAGTTGGTTATAAGAAAGTACTCAGAACTTTTGTAAATACAAAGGAAGAACTTGTACATATAGAAGTAGAAGGAACCCTTATAGAAACGACAAAGGAACATCCATTCTGGGTTGTAGGATATGGCTTTAAGAATGCAGGAGATATAGAGGCTGGGGACTATGTAGTAACCGCAGAAGGTATTGAAGCTGAGATCACTTTTGTTGAAACAGTTGAAGTAGAACCAACAACAACATACAACTTTGAGGTAGAAGACTGGCATACATACTTTGTATCTGATGCAGAGATTTGGGTACATAATAAGTGCCCATTTAAATGGAAAATGGGAGACAGTTATGCTAGTTATGTATCTGATGTTGATGTAAATATAAATTATTTAGATCAAAAATATAAAGTAGGTTTGTATGAAGACATTAGAGGGGCAGTAGGGCTAGATGCACATCACGTTGGCCAAAAGGCATTGATGGAAAAATTTGTTAAAGACTACGATTATTTAAAGGCACCTGCAATTAATGTACCTAAGGTAGGACATACTATAAAAGGGGAAGCAGGAATAGTGTCTAGAAGCACTAAAGGAATTAATAATTCAAGACAACTATTGGCAAGAGATTTATTTGAACTTAAAAGAGTTTATCCTGATATACCTAATTCGGCTTTTAGAGAGTTAATTGATTTAAACATGGAAATGTATCCAGAAATGAGGAAGATAATAAGATGAATGAACAATTTGTAGAAAGTATATTTTATACAATAGTAGAAGA
>JAILNW010000073.1 GCA_024691145.1 Lachnospiraceae bacterium | reverse complement strand
TATGTTAGCGGTGAATCTGATTTTTATAAAGTTTATAAGGATATTTTTGGAATCGGACTAGGTTCTAATGGTAAAGAAAGTATATTTGATTATTATGACGTAACATATTATAAGCCAGAAAAGATAGATGACATTATAAAGAGAGCAGCAGAAGAAAAACCAGAGGGATATGAGATATTAACAGAATGGCTTAAAAAGGCTAAAAGCTATAATGGCTTTTATATAATGGGAATGTAGGTTAATCTTTACTCCACGCTCCGTAGGTAGCCTTCAAAGGAGGTAAATGCTACAATTGTTTCATGGAGGTGTTGTTATGGACAAATACGTAACAGGAGCAGTAGTTAGAAAATTAAGGGAAGCAAAGAAACTAACTCAGGATGAACTTGCTGAGAAGATATATGTAAGCAGCAAGACAGTAAGCAAATGGGAAACAGGACAGGGATTTCCTGATATAAGTCTTGTTGAACCATTGGCGAAAGCACTTGATATTTCGGTAATTGAACTTTTGTCAGGTGAAGATATTAAGAATAATAATAAATCTTCCAACATGCTTAGAAGCAAGTTTTATGTCTGTCCGGTTTGCGGTAATGTGATACATACAGTCGGAGAAGCATTGATTAGCTGTTGTGGAATTACCTTGCCTGTAAGTATTGCGGAGGAAGCAGACAAAGAACATGAGATTAATGTGGAGATTGTGGAAGATGAGTATTATGTAACTGTTAACCACGAGATGAACAAGGGGCATTATATATCTTTTCTTGCAGCGGTATCAGATCAGAAAATTCAGCTTGTGAAATTATATCCAGAAGGCAATGCAGAAGCAAGATTCAAGATAAATGGTGTAAGAAAAGTATATGCATATTGTAATCGTCATGGATTATATGAGATTATGATTAAGAGGAAAAAACTAACTGAAAATTAGCAGTAAATTATTATTACTGCTAAAAAAGAAAGCAGGAATATAATGATTTTAAAAGCAAATAATGAGAAGAATGAGGTAACATTTGACCTTGCAGGTATTAATGATATTGAAGAGCTTATAAGGCTTCGTATTTTGTATATGATAGATGATTTTGGTTCTATTACTGAAGATGAGGAAAGGTGCATGAGAGAGCAGCTTCCTGATTATTTCAGAAGAAAACTTGGTAAAGAGGTAGTTGCGTTTGTAGCAAGAGCAGAGGGAAGACTAGTTGCATGTGCACTATTACTTGTACTAGAAAAGCCAGCTAATCCATTTTTGCCAAATGGTTTTGAAGGTGATGTTGTTGGTGTTTACACTGAAGAGGGATATCGTAATAGAGGTATTTGCACAACATTAATGAAGAATCTTGTAGCATATAGCAAACAACATGATTTATGTCGAATAGAATTAATGGCAACCGACGATGGATACCCAATCTACAAGAACATTGGCTTTGTAGATAAAGCGCAAAAGTATAGAGATATGCGTTTTGTAATTAAGTAAAACGAAAGGCGGTTAGGGAATGAATTTAGTAATATCAGTTATTTTGGGAGTAGCAGCTATTGTATGTTTTATTATTTCAATCAGGCAGTTTAATAATAAAGGATATTTGCTCAATAATCAATATATTTTTGCTAATGAAGAGCAAAGAAGGACGATGGATAAAAAGCCATATTATAAGCAAAGCGGAATTGTTTTTTTGATGATAAGTATTGTAGAATTGCTTGATGCAATTGGCATATATCTTGAAGTATATATGTTAACAAATGTTTCTATAGCAGTAGTGGTAGTTACACTTATATATGCAAGTGTTTCAACTGTAGCAATTGAAAAGAAACAGAAAAATAAAAAAGATTAAATACTTGCCCTGCAGTCCGTAGAAATAAGGATTGCAGGGCTTTTGTTGATTTTTTTCTTATGTACATTAAATATTTTACATAAATATTCCGATAAATAATTAGAAATTTATTTATCAGAATGTGTGTGAGGAGGCTTGACTATGATGAATAAAAGCCGTAAATTTTTAACAGAACAGAACAGTAAGTTTTTTTTTACTTGTAATAGATATTTTTACAAAGAACATCAAAATTTAGTATAAATTGTTGATTTAATAAGAATCGGACAATTTAGTACTATTAATTTTGATGTTTTTTATTTTTCTAATTAATTTTTGAGGGAGGATGTAATTATGAGAGGTAAATATATTAAAAGGTATGTTACAATACAGCTGATAATAGCATTAATTATAAATATGATTCCATTTACACAAAATTCTGCATTTGCATCAGAATTTGTAGCAAGTGTAACAGCTAATAATAATACAACGAATTATACTTCATTTAGTGAGGCTATTAGTGCATGGACAGGGGGAAGTACGCTAAAATTACTTGCAGATGTAGAACTTAGTAGTAAAGTTAATGTTACCGGAAATAGAACTTTAGACTTAAATGGATATGGAATAAAGGTAACTGCTGCATCAAATTCCTTTGTTATAGAGAAGAATGGAAAAATTACTATAAAAGATGATGATACGTCAGGGCGCATACACTATATTACTTTAGATAATTATAGAGGTGTAGCTGTTTCTGATACAGGAAATGAAACAAAAGTTGTGGATGGTAGTGGTGTTGTAAAAGTAACTGGTGGATATCTTACAGGGGGAGCTGGCCAGTATGGTGGTATGATATATGTTAAAAACTCTGCTGAGGCAGAGATAAATGGAGGAACTTTTGTAGGAAATGTTGTAACAAAAGGAGGAGGAGCAGTATATCTTCTTGAAACCAAATCAAAATGTACTGTAAATAATGGTACATTTATATATAATAGAGCTAATTATGGTGGAGGATTATATAATTCAAGAGGAATATTAACAATAAATAATGCTGTAATAAAGTATAATCGTGGAAATAATTATGCTGGCGGTGTTCATGCATGGGCTGAAACTACAAAAACTGCTGCCAGAACATACATTAATGGAGGAATAATAAGCGAAAATATTGCTCCATTTGGTGCAGGATTTCATTCAGCTACTAATGCGATTGTAAATATAACAGGCGGAGTGTTTACTAATAATATTAATACAAATCAAACTCTTACAGAAGCCAGAGGTGGTGTATATGTTTATGGAGATGACAGACTTTCCTTATCAGGTAATGTAATAATTGATGGCAATTATTATATAGATGATAATGGTAACAAAATAAAGGCTAATCTGTATTTTGATGCAGATACAACTTGTAAAATCACGGGGGAATTATCAGATTATACAACAATAGGTATATCTATGGAAGAACCGGGAGTATTTACTAATGGTACTAATGTTGATTATAAAGATATAAGCAAATTTACAAGTGATAAGGCAGGATATATAGTTACTCAAAATGAGTCACAACAGTTTTATCTTTTGGAAACTCCAATTGAACTGACAGCTGTGGGTGGTAAATTAAAATTTGGTGACATCATGGCACAAGAAGGTTATGCTTCTGAAGGAGATGTGTATATGGATTGTTATGAACTTCCTTATGGAAACTATATTCTGAATGGTGATCTTATGGTTAACAGAGCAATTCATGTAAATTGTGATGGGTATGGTAATACTACAATTATTTTTGATAATTATAATATCATCAATAATAATCAGGGAATAGATTTTGATGAGGGAAGTGCCATATATATTGACGGAGGAAATTTAATCTTAAATGGCACTACCGGTGTATTAAAGAGTATAAATTCAGACTCTGGTCCTCGTGGGGGAGGAGTTATAGCCACTGGAGGCAGTGTTATCATGAATGGTGGAGTAATTAAGGATAATATTGCCAATACAGGAGGAGTTTATGTTACTCATAATGGAACTTTTACAATGAATGATGGTATGATATGTGATAATACTGGATGGGCTGGTGTGTGTAATCAGGCTGACTTTATTATGAATGGCGGAGAGATTACAAGGAACAAAAGTGCTATAAGTATGTGGAATGACAATGTAACTCTTTCTGGAACTGCAAAAATTTATGGAAATATAAATGATGAGGGTAAAGATTGCAATCTGGATTTGGGAAATGAGCGTACATTTAATGCAGGTGAATTTTCTGAAGGAGCGCAAATCGGAATCACCATGGGCACTAAACATACTTTTGCAAAAGACTATGCAGCTTATAACAACGGTGTGGAACCCTCTACATACTTTAAATCTGATGATAGCAAATATATGGTTTCCTTAGCAGATAATGGGGAAGCACAGTTAGAGTATGGTTTTAATGTAACTTTTAAGGTGGTTAATGGTTCTTTTGATGATGGAACATCTGAAGATAAGATGGTAGTTGTTAAAGGTAACGAGGGGGATGTGTTAAAACTTGCTGCGGATCAGATTCCAGATGTTGGAACGAAACCAGCAGATAATTATACTGAAGGTATCTGGGATGTGACACCTGATACAGTAAGTGAGATTAACGAAGAAAAAGTCTATACATATACATATGAAAAACAACATAAACATGACGAGGTTGAATTTAAAGCATGGAGAAACAGCTTAAGTATGCCTGATACGGCTGGTAACTATTACCTTGAAAATGATGTGACTATAAGTAATGAGTGGGTTGTACCAAGCGGAGTAACCAAAATTTGCCTTAATGGACACAAAATCACAACGTATAATCATTTTAAAATCAATTCTAATTGCTCACTTGAGATATATGATGAAGAAGGTAATGGCTCAATAGATGCACAGTATAGAGTTGGTTCTATGTTTTGGGTAAATGGTGGATCCTTAACAATTAATGGAGTTATAATTAATGGTAATGTAAGTACTGCTGGCATCGTTGATATTGCTGCTAATGCCGTATTTACAATGAATGGTGGAAAGATTACTGGAACATCTACGGGCAGATATGATGCCAGTGTTATAAGATTTACAGGTAGTAATGGAACATTTGCAATGACAGGCGGTGAGATATCTGGTACTACTACACGAGGTGGAGTAACATACTTTGAAAAGACAGATGTTAATATTAATATTTCTGGTGATGCAAAAATAATAAACAATAAATTAGAAAGAGGCATAGTGCAAAATCTATATCTTCCTGATGATGTAAAGCTTAACATTATTGGCCAGTTAAGTGACGAAGCAAATATTGGTATAACTATGCAGACACCAGCAGTATTTACTAATACTACAGAAACTTCTTATAATGACCCATCTAAGTTCTTTAGTGATAATGAGGGCTACGACATTATAAAAAATACTGACAATCAGCTAGAGCTTGCAAAAGGTTGTACTGTTACATACAAGGTTTTAAATGGTACATGGTCTGATGGCACTACAGAAGATAAGACAGAGACAGTTTATAAAAGCCTAAAACCAGTTAATGTGCCAGAGGGCATGATGGCAGGTTTACATTATACAGGTGGAACATGGAATACAAATCCTTCTGAAACAACAATAAGTGAGGATACAACATTTACATATAGTTTTGTGGAAAAAACAAATATAACTCCTGCTGTAACAATTACAGGATGGACATATGGTGAAACTCCTAATGAACCAAGTGTCAGTGGCAATTCAGGCAGTGGCGCAGTTACATATACATATAGCACAAGTGAAAATGGAACATATACATCAGATGTTCCAACAGATGCTGGTACATATTATGTAAAGGCCAGTATAGAAGAAACAGCTGATTATTATGATGGAAATGCAATAGCTTCATTTACAATTGCACCAAAAGAATTAACAGATGCTATGATTTCTATAGAAACTGCTTCATTTGTACATGATGGTAATATAAAAACACCTTCATATGCAGTAAAAGATGGTATAACTACATTAACAGTAGGAAATGATTATACAGTGGATACTACATCTACAACAAGTTCTTCTGCATATGGAACTTATACTATAAAAGTTAATGGTACAGGAAATTATACAAAAAGTGCATCTGCAACATGGAATATAACTGATGAAACAGCTCCAAGTGCAGAGATTAATATTGAAAATAATAAATATACATCATTACTTAATACAATAACATTTGGCCTTTTCTTTAACAAGACTGAAATGGTAAGCATATCTGCAGCAGATGAAGAAAGTGGAGTAAAAGAAATTAAGTATGTTACAACTGATACAGTTGCTACATCAACAGAGGCAATAGATGCATTAACAGGATGGACGACAGTTAATGGTAGTACGGCTTCATTTAATATAGAACCAGATACTAAGTTTATTGTTTATGTAAAGGTAACTGATAATGCAGGTAATGTAACATATGTAACATCTGATGGCATAACACTTGAGACAACTGCACCTGATGTTACAATTGATGGTACAATACCAATGGAAAGCTATATTAAAGCAGTATCATGGTCAGTTTCAGATGAGAATTTAAAAGATGTAGTTATAAAATATACAGAAGAAGGAAGTACAGAAGAAACAACTATTTATAATCAGACAGCGAATGGAACTATACTGGCAAGCACAGCTAATCTTTCTGGGGTTGGAAATTATAAGATTATAGCAACAGATAAAGCTGGAAATATCACAGAAAAAATATTTGCCATAACAAGAAGAGATGCTGTTATAAGTGGTGGCAGTGACACTATAACATATGATGTAAATAAGACATATGACTTATCAAAATTATTTACTTTTGAAGATGGTATAACTATTAGTTCGTATGTGATAGTAGATAATGAAGATGCGAATAAGGATGCAGGAGAAGGTGTTATTACTGGAAGTAATATAGTTATATCTAAGGTAGGTTTAATAACTATAAAAGCAAAAGTAGAAACAGGAACAACTAATACTCAGACACCTGAATTTATAAAAGAAACCACAAAGACAGCAACTTTAAGTATAGTGCCTAAAGAATTAACAGATACAATGCTTGTAATTGAAAAAGATACATTTGAACATGATGGTAATGTATATGCTCCTGTATACGAGGTTAAAGATGGTGAATATATATTAGTTTCAGGAACAGATTATAGAATAGATAGTGAATCTACAACCAGTGCAGCAGCATATGGAACATATACTATTAAGATAAATGGAACAGGTAATTATAAAGGAAATGTTTCATTTGAATGGAATATTATTGATAATATTAAGCCAAGTGCAGAGATTATTATAGAAAATAATAAGTTTAAAACATTTTTAAATAAGATGACATTTGGACTATTCTTTAATAAAACAGAAACAGTAACAATAACAGCAGCAGATTCAGGAAGTGGAGTTAAAGAACTTGAATATCTTGTAACTAGTGTTGTTGCAACAACAAAAGAAGAAGTTGATGCACTAGAGGGTACATGGACAAAGGTAACGGAAAGTACAGTGAGCTTTAATATCGATCCAGAGGATAAGTATATTATCTATGTAAAGGTTACTGATAAAGCTTTAAATGAAGTATATATATCATCTGATGGAATAATAATTGATGCTACTGGACCAGTGATTACAATAGATGATAGTTTACCAAATGAGAGTTATAATAAAGCAGTATCCTGGTCAGTTACAGATGATAATTTAGAAAATGTAACAATTGTTTACAAAGAAGATGGAAGTACAGAAGAACAGATTGTATATAATCAGGATACAACAGGCAATGCGTTAACAAGTATAGAAAAACTTTCTGGACTAGGAAGTTATACTATTACTGCAATAGATAAAGCAGGTAATGAGATTGCAAAAAACTTTGTAATTGAAAGAAGAGATGCCATTGTAAGCGGAAAAAATAATACAGCTGTATATGAGGCTGGAAAAACATATGATGTATCCGAATTATTTACTATTGAAAGCGGTTTGAATATCTTGTTATATGAAATTGTTGATAATGAGGATATAAGTTTATTAGCAGGTGAAGGAAGTATATCTGGATCAAATCTTACTATTAAAAAGGCTGGTATAATTACAATTAAAGCAATTGTGGCTAAAGGCATGACAGATGCAGATGAACCAGAATATGTTGAAGAAACATCAGTTACTGGAACAGTTGTTATTGCAAAAGCTGATGGTACTGCAGAGATAAAAATAGAAGATTGTATTTATGGAAGTGAGTATTCTGTAAAAACAAACAGTACAAATAACGTAACGGTAAATATTACTTATACTATGATTAAAGATTCAGCAGGAAATGATATTAGCGAAGACAAGCAAAGTACAAGTTGTAATAAACCTGTTGATGCAGGAACATATAAAGCTGTGGCATCCTATGAAACAGATGAACTTTACAAAAAGGCTGAAGCAAGTACTGTATTTACCATAAAACCAAAACAGTTAAATAATTCAATGCTTATAATTAATACATCAACGTATAAGGTAGATGGTTTAATAAAAAAGCCAGAGATAATAGTTAAAGATGGAGATAAGGTATTAGCTTTAGAAAAAGATTATGCAATTGACATACAATCTGCTACTGCTATGAAAGAGGCTGGTTCATATTTAATTAAAGTTAATGGTAAGGGAAATTATACAGGAACTGCTTCTTCAGTTTGGACGATAGTTGAAAATAAGAAATCTAATCAAGCTGTTCAAACTAATAAGGACACTCTTCCTAAAACAATTAGTGGATATATACTTAAATCTGATGGAACACCTTATACTAGTGGAGCAGTAATTAAATTTATTAAGGACAATAATGTGATTGCTAAAGAAAAATCATCAGATGATGGATCTTATAATGTTAACTTACCAGATGGTATATATGGTATTGTTGTTGAATGGAGACAGTCTGAAGGTGATAGCGATATTACTACGATTAGTGACGTTGTTGCTATAAAAAATAATAAAGCAGCTAGTATTGTATTACCTTCAAAAAACGTTAGTTCAGTTTTAAATGTTGAAAATAATGCTAAGGGCGTTATGGTGGCAGGTTTAACAAAAGAAGCTGAAGAAATCGGACTAGCTAATAATACATCAGATGTATCTGTTGAAATGACTGTAAAGAAGGAAACAGAAGAGTCAGGAAGTGAAACTGAAGCTATTAATATGTTAGTACCAACACATAAATTTGAATTTTTTAATATTACAGTAGAAAAAACTGTAAACTCAGTAAAAACTATTATGGATAAAACCAATAATGTATTGGAAATTATTATTCCATATGATTTTGAAAACAAAAGAGAACTTATGGTTTATCGTTATCATGGACAAAATGCTATGGAACTAGTGGAGTCAGACACGAAGGAAGATGGAACTTTTCGACTAGATAAAGATAATAAATTAGTTTATATTTATGCTAATCAGTTTTCTATATATGCTATAGGATATATGCCATATTTTAAACTTATGAGTAAACTTGGTTTTGGCGAGTTTGAAGGTGATATAACTGTAATACTTAAAAATAACGAAAATGGTGAAGAGATAAAAAGAATTATAGTAAATAAAGAAAATGATTATGTTAATTTTGATATGGATGAAATAAAAAAAGGAAGCTATAACATGATTGTAGAATGGGATGAGGGTAAAGTAAATAGTTTGACTGTACCTGTCAAATTATAATAAAAATTAAAGACTGCATGAACGGAAGGAGGAAACTAAAAAAAATGAAAAAACTTAGCTTTAAAGAGAGATTGCTATATTGGTTTGATAATAAAATGTCTCAAGGCAGTCTTGGACTAATCAAATTGCTATCTGTAGTAACTGTGATTGCAGCTTTATTATTTGCCACAATACTTCATTATTGTGGTATACGTGCTGGAGAGGAGGATGCATTCGGTTTGGAATTGTGGGACAGCTTTTCCACAATTCTTAATGCATGGTTCCCATCATATGAAGATGGATGGACTGGTTATCGAGTTATGATGACTTTTTGCGCAGTATTTGGATTATTAATTACAAGTACATTGATTGGTATTATTTCTACAGCTATTATGGAAAAGATGGATAGTCTTAAAAAAAGCGATTTAGCTGTTTTAGAAAAAGACCACATTGTGGTTCTTGGATTTAAAAGTGGAGAATATACACTTATTCAGGAACTGGTTAATGGAGCCGACAAGCGTCCTTGTTGTATTGTTATAGCCTCTGATTTGGACAGGGAAACTATGGAGGAAAGTATAAGAAGTAATGTTACTTTTCCAAAAAATGTTCGAATTCATTGCAGAAACATAAACATTTTTAATCCACAGGAATTGGAAAGGTGTTCTATTTCAACCTGCAAAACTGTACTGGTTAGTCCAGCAGATAATGATAGCACCATAAGAACACTTGTTGCAGTAACTAGGATTTTACATGAGGTAAATGATAAAAAAATTACAACAATAGCAGTTCTTTCAGAAGATGAAGAACGTTTTCCTAAGGCACTTTGTGAAAAATACAATATTATTCTTTTACATACAAGTGAAACAATTGCAAGGGTAATAGCACATTCATGTACACAGCCAGGTCTTTCTCAGACCATATTGGAGATGTTTCATTTTGAAGGTTCAGAGATGCATCTTGTATCTTTACCAGAAATGCAGGGTATGACGTTTGAAGAATTGCTATGCTGTATAGATGATGCTTCTCCTGTTGGAATATGTAAAGGAAAAGAAATGCATATTAATCCTGGAGGAGATATGGTATTTGAGAAAGATGATTCCCTTCTTGTATTTTGTGAAGAAAGTGATAGTACTAAAATTGTAAAAAAACAGGAGTTACAGCCACTGGAAAATTTACCTGTATATGAAGGTGCAATAGAAACTGGAGATGTTGTAATTATTGGCTGTAATGAATTTTTACCTACCATTGTTTTTGAATTGCCGGAAAATGTTCCAAATGTCATACTGGCAGATGTAGATAAGTGTTTTAGAGATGAGATAATAGAAAGTGCAAAGAGAAGAGAAACACCAATAAATGTTACTTTCTTTGAAAATGATGTTGAAAATCTGGAGGAAATGGAAAAATTAGCAGCTATGGGAGCACATTTTATATTGCTTACTTCCCACGAAAATAGTGATTCTTCAGATTTGCAGAATATCTTTAGAATAATGACTCTAAGGGATATTAAAGAACGAAATAAGCTTAAGTTTAACATATCTATGGAACTTAGACAGGAGATTAATGAAAACCTTCTTATACCAGATATAAGCACTGAATTTGTTGTATCCTCACACATGTCTTCATTATTTCTTGCTCAGCTTTCAGAAAGTCCTGAACTTTTGGGAGCCTTTGATGAACTTTTGACTAATGAGGGTAATGAAATATATCTTAAGACAGCAAAGGAACTTAATTGTGAAGGACAGTGGACTGTTAGAGAGATACGACGCAGAATTCTTCCTCAGGGCTATGTAATGATTGGATATATGAAGTCGGAAACAATGAAATCTGATTATAATATGAAACTTGATAAGAGCATTACTTTTGAATCAGAAGATATGCTTATAGTAATAGGTGAAAATTAAAGGAGACAACTATGAAAAGTAAAATATTAATAATAGGAATTTTAACAGCTCTTTGTCTTGGCGGATGTGGTGATAATGGAAATACGAGTTCTGTTTCAAAAAAAGAGTCTAAAAATAACATAGTAAATAGTAAAGAAGACAATGAAAATGAGAAGAAGGACAAGGAAGAATCAGATTCAAAAACAATGCAGTATCAGTTAGGTGCTTCAGGTTTTGCAATGCAGGTTCCAAAATCTTATAAAAATGGAGAGGTAACTATTGATGAGTTATCAAGCCATCAGATTGCATACTATTATAGTTCGGAATCTGATATGGATTTTGATATATACCAGATTCCTAAGTTAGATAAAGAAGTTACCTTAGAAGAGTTTTTAAATCAGACAGCAACTGATTTTGATGGAGAGAATATTACAACAAGGGATATTAATGGTATAACAGTTGGTACTTATACATCAAAAGAAATATATGATGATATTGAATATGATGTGTTGGTTGCTCTTGTTGAAGATAAAGATGAGTTTATAGAAGTTTTGTTCTGGTTAGATGGAGAGAATGCCCCACAGGAAGTTGAAGATATATTGGTTACTATAGCACCAGTTGAAACTTACGACCTTAAATTAGGAAAGTCGCCTTATACAATTACTATTCCTAAGGATTACAAATTGGGAGATATAACAGAAGAAGAAGCAGCAGATGATATGATAGGATATTACTATAATGAAACTACACCACTTGATTTTGATGTGTATGAATTTGGAAAAGCTGGTTATACGTTAGAAAAATATGCCATTGAGGAAGCTAATATCTATGAAGCAGAACGTGTAGATTATAGAACAATTAACGGAATTGATGTTGCTGTATATTATTCATATGAGGAATATGATGGACAAATGTATAATCTGTCAAATTACCTTTTTGAATATGATGATAATTTTGTTGAACTGGCTTTCTGGTTAGATGGAGAAATTGCAGTTAAGCAGGCAGACAGAATAATTTCAACATTAAAGAAAACAAAAAAATAATCAGGAGGAAACAGTATGAAAAAGAATTCAAAATCTATATCAAGTATTATTCTTTCTATTTTGTTAATATTAGGCGTACTTTTTAGCACTGTATTTTTTTTACGTAGTGAATATAAAAAACAGATGGATGAAGAGTATGAGTCAATGTCTAATGCTATGTATGCTGTTCAGAACCTAATTAGTTTTGAAAGTGATTTACAAAAATCCTATGAGAATTTTGACATTACTGAGGCTCGTCTTTTTACAAATGTAGCTGAGTGGTATTTTGAACAAAGAGGTGTGTCGGTTGAAACATTAAGTGATTATGCTGACAGAATGGGTGACTGTGATATTTATTATTTTCTAAACGACGGAAGTTCTATTACATCAGAAGATGCAAAGAAATTTCCTTTAGGAAAAACTCAAATGCGTATGTTAAAAACTTTGGGAGTTTTAGAAACTGATGATAATGATTATACAGCAACACGTGTTGGTGATGGATGGTTATGTTTTAGATGGAATGATTCACAGGCTCTTTATAGTGTAGATTTTGAAAGAATATTAGAAACTTGTTCGAAGAAGTTGTGTGTAATTGAAAATGCAACAGGTAAAGTCCTTGTATCAACGGATAAAAAGCCATGTGATTTCTTAAATGACAGCAGAATAGTGTATGATGATGAACGTGATGAACATGCAGCAGATGGTATACAGGCAGGTTATTATGACAAGGATTCTTTTGGAAAGGGAGTTTATTTTGAAAAGATTCGTTTACTTAATAAATATTCTGTATTTGTATATGTTCCTTTAAGTTCAGTATTAAAAGAATCTTTAAAAAATGTTTTGCCAGCCTATGGTATTATGTTACTTTGTTTTATATTAATTTGGTGTTTTGCCTTAAAAATCAGAAAACAAGGAGCGAATATTAAGAGCAGAGAAAAATGCCTTCGTATTAGCAAAAGATGGTATATAAACTTGCCTGTTGCCCGCCGTAATTTTATTTTGTTGGTAATGGGAATTGTATTAACATTACTTATTTCGGCATATATTCCGTTATTAAATGCTTATAATACTCATAATGAAAAGATATCTAAAAATTTAGGCAGCATGGTTAGTGAGATGGAATTAAATGATGAAGAATGGAACAAGATGGAGAAAATTTTTAGAGAACTTGTTATTGACAGAGTACAGACTATTGCTGATATGATGGAAATAAAGGGAAAAGAGTTTAATAAAGAAGATTTGGTTAAACTTACAAATCATCTGGGACTTGAAAGTGCAGTAATATATGATAAGGATGGAAAGGCGGAAATCTCAACCGAAGGCTATGAAGGATATACCCTTTCAAAAAATCCTGATGATGATGAGTTTGTTCTGTGGAACTTGCTTAACCAGGCTGAAACAAGTATGATGGATAAATTTTCTAGTGAAGATGGTTTCTTTGCAGCTGTACGTAGAATGGATGATACGGGTATTGTATATGTAACTTTATCTGATGCATCTCTTCGTTCAATGGAAGCACAGACAGATGTTTCGGCTGCATTATTACGAGTAAATACAGACAGTTATGCTAAAATGTATATTTCGGCAGAAGATACTGATAAAATTTTGTGGGCAAAATCATCTTCTGATAAGGTGCGTTCGATAAATAACAGCATTTCAAAAAGTGCATTGTTAAATGGATATAATGGAGTTCAGAATATTAATGGTTATACTTATTATGTAAATACTGTTTCAGATGATGAACATATTTTAATAAGCGCTGAACAAAC
Organism: Lachnospiraceae bacterium; assembly: GCA_024691145.1. Taxonomy (GTDB): domain Bacteria; phylum Bacillota; class Clostridia; order Lachnospirales; family Lachnospiraceae; genus JAILNW01. The sequence goes on along the minus strand of JAILNW010000073.1, from coordinate 527 downwards.
AGGAAAATTTAAGGAATCAATGAAATGTATATTTATTTCTATAATACCTGTGTGTTTGATTGTTGCGTTAATGATTTTTGTATTTACTTGTTTGTTTAAAGGTGATGAACAATGGCTTAAAGAAAAGCCTGAGGGAAAATTAAGAGTAAGATTATTTCCGACTTCAGAAAATTCTGATGATGAGGAAAAGAAACTGGATGAGATGTTGAAGAAAAAGTGCATTAGTGTAATAAAAATAATATTTGGAACACTTATAGTACTTTATTTTGCGGATGCAATTTTTGCAGATAATTCATTATCAAAATATATTTTTTCACACCAGTGGGATAGAAAACCTGGAATATATTCTTTGACAACAATATTATTAACAGTATCCTTTGCATATATTATTATTGCATTGATGAAAAAAACAGTAAAAATATTGTCTAATGTTAAAGAATCCCGTGTTGCGACTATTGGAAATCTGGTTGTAAGTATATTACAGTTTGGTATATGGGCGTTTGTATTTATTTATTCACTATATCAGA
>JAILNW010000180.1 GCA_024691145.1 Lachnospiraceae bacterium | reverse complement strand
GCTGGAATGATCAACATCCCAGCTATAAAATATACTTAACAGTTATTACTGTTGTAAACTTATTCATTTTCCAATATTTAACTACTCTCCAAATCCATATTATACGAACAGTTTAAAATTGGAAAAGCAGTGGGAGAGAAGTAATAATGGGTATAAAAAATAATTCCATTACTATATTTACAATTGACTTATAGGCTTAAATGGTGTAGAATTACATATATTGGAAGATATTGGAATATCAAAATATTCATATTTTTAATGAAAAGGTAAGAATTCACATGAACAAGAAAGAAAAAATTGACTTAAACAAAAAATGCATACTTGTTACAGGCGGGGCAGGCTTTATAGGCTGCAATCTTATTTTGCGTCTATTTAAGGAAACTGATGGTGCTAATATTATTAATGTTGATAATGTTAATGATTACTATGAAGTTTCTCTTAAGGAGTACAGACTTAAGCTTATTGAAGATGCTTGTAAGAACAGTAACTGTAAATATACATTTATTAGAGGAAGTATAGCAGACAAGAACCTTATTGATGATTTATTTAAGAATAATGACATTGATATTGTTGTTAATCTTGCTGCACAGGCTGGTGTAAGATACAGTATTGATCATCCTGATGTATATATAGAATCTAATATTATTGGTTTCTATAATATTCTAGAAGCTGTAAGACACTCTTATGATAATGGAAAAGAAGGTGTAAAGCATCTTGTATATGCTTCAAGTAGTTCAGTTTATGGTGGCAATAAGAAAGTTCCATTTAGTACAGAAGACAAGGTTGATAATCCTGTTAGTCTTTATGCTGCAACTAAAAAGAGCAATGAGCTTTTAGCACACAGTTATTCAAAACTTTATAACATACCATCAACAGGTTTAAGGTTCTTTACGGTATATGGACCTGCCGGAAGACCAGATATGTTCTATTTTAGTGCAACTAAAAAATTAGCTAATAATGAAATTATTAAGATTTTTAATTATGGTGATATGAAGAGAGATTTCACTTATATTGACGATATAGTTGAAGGAATATACAGAGTTATGCAGGGAGCACCTGCTAAAGTAGTGGGAGAGGATAAACTTCCAATTCCGCCATATGCTGTTTATAACATAGGTGGAGGACAGCCAGAGAATCTTCTTGAATATGTCAGTGTGCTTCAGGAAGAACTTGTTAAGAATAAAATATTGCCAGAGGATTATGATTTTGATGGTCACAGGGAACTTGTTGGTATGCAGCCAGGTGATGTTCCTGTTACTTATGCTGATAGTACTGGCTTAGAGAAGGATTATGGCTTTTTACCAAAGATTGATATTAGAGAAGGTTTATCAAAGTTTGCAAAGTGGTACAAGGAATATTATAGATAGGAGAGATAGCTTATGTGTAAAATTGCTGTTGCAGGTACAGGTTATGTTGGTCTGTCACTTGCTGTATTATTATCTCAGAATAATGATGTAACTGCTGTTGATATTGTTAAAGAGAAAGTAGACAAGCTTAATAATTATATAAGTCCTATTCAGGATGATTATATAGAGAAATTCCTTAGTGAAGCTAAAGAAGGTAAAAGAACTCTTAATTTAAAGGCAACTATTGATGGGGCAGAGGCATATAAGGATGCTGATTTTGTAATAATTGCAGCTCCTACTAATTATGATCCTACAAAGAACTTCTTTGACTGCAGTGCTGTTGAGGCTGTTATTGAGTTAGTACTTGCTAGTTCTGATAAAGCGACTATGATTATTAAGAGTACTATTCCTGTTGGTTACACAAAGAGAGTACGAGAAAAGTATAAAACAGATAGAATACTGTTTAGTCCTGAGTTCCTTAGAGAATCAAAGGCATTGTATGATAACTTATATCCAAGCCGTGTTATTGTTGGATGTGATAATAAGTCAAAAAAAGCAGCAGAGACATTTGCAAAGTTACTTGTTGAAGGTGCTGAAAAGGAAGATATAGAAGTTTTATATATGGGGTTCACAGAGGCAGAGGCTGTTAAGCTTTTCTCTAATACATATCTTGCATTAAGAGTTTCATACTTTAATGAACTTGATACATATGCAGAGATAAAGGGATTAAGTACAGCTGATATTATAAAGGGTGTAAGTCTTGATCCTAGAATTGGTAACTTCTATAATAACCCTTCTTTTGGTTATGGTGGTTATTGCTTGCCTAAGGATACTAAGCAGTTACTTGCTAACTATCAGGATGTTCCTCAGAACATGATGTCTGCTATAGTTGAAAGTAATAGAACAAGAAAGGATTTTATAGCTGACAGAGTTCTTGAAAAGGCAGGTTACTATACTGCTAATTCCATGTGGAATGCTGAAAAGGAAAGACCGTTGATAGTAGGAGTTTATCGTCTTACTATGAAAGCTAATTCAGATAATTTTAGACAAAGTAGTATTCAGGGTGTTATGAAACGTATTAAGGCTAAAGGCGCAACCGTTATTATCTATGAACCATCACTTGAAGATGGAACCACATTTTTCGGAAGCCTTGTTGTTAATGATATAGAGAGATTTAAGAAGTCTTCAGATGCCATAATCGCTAACAGATACGACGCAGTGCTTGAAGATGCAATGGATAAAGTATATACAAGAGATTTATTTAAGAGAGATTAGGAATATCCCCCTATTACATATCATTGGTAGTAGGGGAATTTTATTATTTAGCTATAATATATTTATATTATAAAAGAACAGAAAAGAGGAATTAATGAAATGAATTATAAAAAAATTAGAAAAATTGGAAATCTAGGTGGATATGGACAAGTTTATGAATGTATAGATGAAAATAATAATGTATATGCTATGAAAAAGTTAAAAAAACTTAATGATTTTTCTATACCTCGATTTGATAGAGAGGTAAGACTTATGAAAAGACTAAATCATCCTAATGTGATTAAAGTTATTGCTTATAATTTAGAAATGAAAGCATTTATTATGCCAAAATACAAATGTAGTTTGCAAGAGATAATACCTGAATTATATAGTAATTATGAAAGACAGTATACGATAATCAATTCTATATTAGCTGGTGTTGAATATTTACATTCAGAAGGCGTTTATCACAGGGATTTGAAGCCAGCAAACATTTTATATAATAGTGATTCAGATATTGTAATTGCAGATTTAGGTTTAGGAATTCAGGTAAATTCAGAATCAGCAACACTTACTAAAAGTAACATATTTGGAACAGATAGATATTGCTCTCCAGAACAATGGCAAGATAGTCATAATGTAGATCAAAGGACAGACATATACGCATTAGGTATGATATTGGAGGATATAGTTTCAAATTTTAATAAATATGATGACTACGATGATGGTATTAGATTTATTATTGAAAAATGTACCAAGAGAAATAAAGAAAATCGTTTTAGCAATTTATTAGATTTAAGAAAAAGTATAGAAAATGTATATAATGCATTATTGGATGAAGGAAGATTGAATGATTTAGACCAAGAGATTATCAAGTTAGCTAGTGGAGATTATAGTGATATGGATATAGTATCGCTAGCATTGCAATTAAATAATGAAAATGATATGGAATATTTAGAAAAGTTTTTTGAAAATATATCAGCAAATAAGTATAAAATTTTTGAAAATAATAATAAAGAATTAGCTGAAAAATTAGTAGAAAGATTATGTGAATATTGGAACAAATCAATATGGCCATTTAGTTATATTGATTCTATTACTGTTGTAATAGATAAATTATTTTTTGCATCAACTAATGCTGAAATAAAAGCAAAATTGTTGTATGAATTAATGGATTTAGCGATTGACTATAATCGCTGGAATGCGATGGATAAGGTAAAATTGCTATTAAATGATATAAAGACAAACAAGAGTGTTTTACTAGCTTTAGAATTATTATTACGAGATAATTTGCTGAATTTATCTAGAATTACAAGTATAAAGAATCTACCATCATCGATAAGAAAAATATATGATGAGAAAGATGAAGAAATTTTTTATTTTTAATGGAGGAGAAGAATTTGAGCACGTTAGATGATCTTATTTACTATTGTGAAGAAAAAGAACCTGCGGGTGCATTAATGCTTACAGGAGAATGGGGATGTGGAAAAACTTATTTAATAGAGCATGATTTATCAGAAAAGATGAAAGAAACACATATTATTTTGCGCATCTCTCTTTTTGGAATCGAAACTATTGGAACTTTAAACAAAAATGTTAAAAAGCAATGGATTGATAAATGTCACGGTGGCTTAGGTAAGTTATTAAAATATAATAAAATAAATAAAAAAATAGCTAATGGTGTATATAGTGCAAGTAAAATCCCTAAACCGGTTAAAGATGTTATGTTATCAATCAATTTAGAGGATTTTATTAGTATAAAGCCTAAGGTGAATAATAAAAAAGTTATTCTTGTATTTGATGACTTGGAACGAACTAAGCTTGATAAAACTGACGTTTTGGGCATTATAAATGAATATTGTGAAAATTTACATTTTAATACGATTATTGTGACTAATGAAGAACGTATATCTTATGAAAGTAGCTCAGAGTGTATGAAATACTCAATTATTAAGGAGAAAATAGTAGAACGCACTACAAAATATATACCAAAATGTGATGAAATAATACACTCGTTGTTGTATGATGGAGAATGGTTTGATAATAAATATAATAAATTTTTATTT
>JAILNW010000176.1 GCA_024691145.1 Lachnospiraceae bacterium | reverse complement strand
ATCTCTTGTACTATAAATACTTTTACATGATTTACACCATACTCTAAGTTAATATCAGTTTTAAATGTATATGTTTCTTCCTCGCTGTTTTTTTAATGAAATTTTAAGAATTAATCTAAAAAGAGGTCATATCAAAATGACCTCTTAGCTTAATTACTTTATTCAATTCTTTCTCTATTTTTTTATTTCTCTCCTACAAAATGCATCATGTCCTATAAGTATAAAAACCACTAAATGACATATTAGATTGTAAATTGTATATACAATTTGTGTCTTATTAAAGAAAAAGTTTTCATTTATAATATCTATAATATTCAAATTTGAAACAATTAAATATTCTACAAAATCAAATCCTAACTTTAATAACAATAATTCTATTTCACTATAACCAAATAATATTACTGCTCCAACACAAATTCCTGGTATCATTTTCTTTGTAAATGTAGAACATGAAAAGGCAAGAACAATACAAGTCAAATTTACTATATAAAAACCTATATACTCTTTAGTTACAACCTTTAAAGCACTCTCTATAAACATATTATCACCAACAGTTACTATATTAATAGCATTTAAGTCCGTATTCTTTGCTAATATAAAAGCCATAACATTCGAAACCAGGAATAATATCAAAATACTTAATGTATATAATGTTGCCAATGTTATAAGTTTTGAAAAATATATTTTCGTTTTAGAATTTTTATTAATCACAAGAAACTTTATTGTTCCACTATTAAACTCACTTGGTATGCTATCAGCCGCAAGTACCAGTATTATGAATCCTAATACAAAAATCCCATATTCAGATATCTTGATAAATTTCCAGTATGTATCTTTTCCATTTAAGTATTCACCTATATCGCTACCGTATTCTATCTCAGCAGCATAATCATTATTTATCCTATATCTTATTTTTTCAACCTTTCTTAATGCTTCTTCATAACCAGGGCCAAATGGATCACGTTTGTATTCTTCTTCAGCATCATCCTGTGCCGAGACTAGTTTATAAGCTAATTTGTATTTAGTTGAGTCATAGATTGGTTCAATTTCATTATCATACAGAAATTTAAAAACATCTACTGCTTTATCACTGCCTTCATCATATGTATATATCCTGTCTATATTTTCCTCTGACATTACATAAAGATATTTTTTCCAATCATTATGTTTTACAGCATCCTGTAGTTCTTCCGAATGCTTCTTCATTATATTTTTTTCTTCTTCGGTAATATATTCATTATTTTGAGAATTTTTAAGTAAATGTAATATTGCATACTCTTCAGCTTCTCTTTTCCAGTTATCTTCATAAATCTCATTATCAATTAATGCTTGATAATACATAATATCACATTCATAAGTGACCTTATCCTTCGTTTCATAAAACTTTTTTTCTAATTCATAATTATTCTTTGAATAATCAGAATTAGCTTCTTTTAAGTAATTTATATGATATGCTTTAAAAAATATTAATAACCCTGCCAAAAGCAAATAAGCTGCTGCAAAAACAAAAATATTAGATTTTTTCTTAAAAATCTTTATATATTCATTAATTATTAGATTAAACAATTTGTTTCCCTCCTTCTCCTATAATTTCCATAAAGGCTTCCTCAAGAGTTCTCTCTTTTATTGGAGAAAATGCATATAGCATAATATTGTTTTCTACCATTTTCTTAAAGATTTGATTTACTATTTCATTAGACGTATCATAAGGAATGTTTAATACAATCTCCTCATCTGATACAATATCAGAATATACACCATCAAATTCTTCAGCAAATTCTTTAACTTTCAATGCATCACTTGATAATACACTATATTTTTTACAGCAGTTCTCATTTTCATCTATAATTTGTCTGACAGGACGTATATCAGCAATTTTTCCATTTACAATTATGCCTGCCACATCACACATAAGCTGCATTTCACTTATAATATGGCTTGAAACAAGAATAGAGATGTTCTTTTCTTTAGCTATTTTTACAAGTAAATCTCTTAAACTTTTTATTCCTATCGGATCTAAGCCATTAGTAGGCTCATCTAATATAATCAATTCTGGATCATGAATAAGTGCCTGTCCCAAACCTATTCTTTGTTTCATTCCTAAAGAATAATTGCCAACTTTATCATTTATTCGATTAGATAATCCCACCAATTCAACAATCTCATCCATCGTTTTTTTATTATAACAATTTCTGGCTCTTGCAAATTGCTTAAGATTATCCATTCCTGACATGTATTCATACATAATAGGGTTCTCTACAATAACACCTATACGTTTAAGTGCTTCTTCTCTTTGGTTTTCAATATTATATCCGCTGATTGTTATTTTTCCAGAATCCAAATAAAGTAATCCAGCAATCAGTTTTATAGTAGTTGTTTTTCCTGCTCCATTAGGTCCTAAAAATCCAAATATTTCTCCCTTATGTGTCTCAAATGATACATCAGAAAGAATTTGCTTTTTCCCCATCTTTTTGCTAATATTTTCTACACTTAATACTAAATCTTTTTTATTTTCCATCTTTGTTAACCCTCATAATCTAAATTTAGAACTTTTATTATCAACTGTTATTAAGAATCGAAGAAACAACTTATTTTCCTTTATCTAATACATTTACCATAATATCATCTATCAGGCAATAATCAATTTTCCATTCATCACCTGATTTTTTTAGATATACATTAAGATTATGCAATTTTAAAACTGTTCTTGTTCCTTGTTCTTTAGCCATAATAGAATTATCCTTATCTTCATTTCTTGCATAATCTGTATTCAAATATCTCATATGGCTCTTTGCATTTAACACTCCAAATGGATATATAATTCCACAATATCCAAGTGTCTTATATTCCAAATCTACATCAAATTTCACACGTGCCTTATTCAAACCTTTATTATAAATTTCCACATTTTTAATTGTTATTTTGCTTTCTTCTACCTCTCCATCAGCATATTCATTCTTGCTCAATGCGTCTATTTGATTCTTGAATAAATCAAGGCTTACTGTTCCGTCAGGATAAAACTCAGAAGATGGCATCCAATAAGATGATAAGCAATCATTTAATTTGTTTGCATCTTTGTTATGAAAATTATTAATATTATTCATAAATTCATCAGTGTAATTCGTCACTGTTGTTTCTATGTCATTTTTTTCCTTATTAAAGTTATATGACTCATACATTATAAATACAATTCTAAACATTATCAATAATAATGCAAGTATTATTCCTCTATTAATTACTCTTTTCTTCAATGTTCATCTCTCCTAATCATATTTAATTAACTTCTAAAGTTACTTTGCACATACCCCACCAATATATGAATAACCTTTTTTAGCAATTCGTCCAATATCATCATTGCTGCTTACTTTACTAAAATCATTATCCATATCGTAAATAGCAACATTTTCATCATTTGCTACATATATTAAATTATCTTTAACAGAAACAAACTGAGCTCTATTTTCAAGATATTTGGTTTCACTTACCTCATCGTTTTCAATTTCATATACATAATTTCCCTCGCGAAGATATTTATCATATCCAACAGCATAAAGTTTTTGATTATATATAAATAATTTTGAAACATTACAATCTGTATTAATAGTCTTTAAATAATTAAAATTCTTATCAAATACAAGTATTTCCTTTAGTGTCACATTATCACCTGACTCATTATATCCCCAATTTGCTGCAACATAATAATTATCATTGTAATAAATAATATCATTTATGCGAGCACAGTATTCTGATATGTCAACTTCTTTTGGATTTTCTAATTTTTCATCTTCAAACAATAACAATTTTGAATTATTAACATATTTATCATCAACCATATCACTCGCATCGCCACAACAAATAATATTATCATTTATCGTCGAAACAACAATATAAAAATAATCCTTATCTTCATATTTATAAGTTTCTCCATTAGTCCTGTTATAAGATGCAATAATATTATTAGGGTAGTTATCAGAATTATAATAAACAATATCTTCATCCTCTATACACGAAGTTGCTATATAATCATTACCAGCACTCTCTTCCTCAACCTCACCTGTTGCTTTATTTATTACAACAATATCTGCTTTGTCCTTTCCGATACCTATAACTCCATTTGGAACTAGTATAAAGTTTTTGTCAGTTTCTATTGGAGTCATATCAATGTCCGCATCCTTTATAACGATTTTTCCTATTTCTTTACAATCATTATCAAACAATCTTAAATAAGATTTATTGCGTTCTCCTGTAGTTTCAACTACCCCAAAGGTATAATCACTATTAAAGTCTGATTTTTCAGAACATCCAGACATTATGCA
>JAILNW010000117.1 GCA_024691145.1 Lachnospiraceae bacterium | reverse complement strand
AGTGAAGGTTATCGGAGCTGGTGCAGATGCGGTTGATTTTGCTCTAATCAGTATGCTTGAAAAGGATGCAAATGATATCGTGGTAACTCAGGACTACGGTGTGGCGGCAATGGCTTTGGGGAAGAATGCATTTGCAATACATCAATCCGGGAAATGGTACACCAATGACAATATAGATATGATGCTTATGGAGCGTCATTTGTCTAAGAAAGCTAGAAGAAGTAATTCTAAGAATCATCTGAAAGGACCAAAGAAGCGTACAGAGGTTGATGACCTGCGTTTTAAGGATAGCTTTGAGAAGATGGTTAAGAAGGCATTGGGGGTATAAGTAGTGTATAAGGACACTTAAAGGAGGCGTGTTACAATGGAAGTAGGAGTGTTAAACAAAAAGATTTGCAAGTTATTTAAAAATCTTGATGACGAGAAGTATTCAGAGACAACAGAGGATATCGAGAGTTGGCTTGATACAGCTAACACCTTATAGACGGGTAAACAGTTTTTTACCAGTTCATCTTCAAGTGATTTTAAGACCTTGGATAAGGTCGGTTGTGTAACATGCAGGATTTCCGCAGCGTGTGACATGTTTTCTTCTCTTGCAACTGCAAGAAAGTAGCGAAGATTCTTTATTCCCATCTTAGTAGTTCCTCTTTATGATATGCCATTATGGAATATCACGATATTCATTTTATTCATTAGCGAAGATCGTGTCAATGTTTTATCCTTAAATCATAAAGACAAAAGAAACGTTTTACAAGGAAATAAACATATGGAAATGAAGACAATGATTGATGAATAGCCGCCGCACACTCGTGATTTTAGTCGTGAGTTAGGCGGCTCATGTTGACAATTGTATCTGCATATGGTATAATAACAAAATGAATAAAAAACAATATTATACAATACCTAAAGATGTAACACATGGTAGGGGATATGTATATTCGTTACAGTATCATATCGTATGGGTTACAAAATATAGAAAACCCATATTCATAGGTGAAATTGAGGCAGATGTTAAAGAATATTTGTTCAAAACACTTAAATCTTTAGATATGAAAGTTATTGCAATGGAGATAATGCCTGACCATATACATCTGCTTGTTGACTGTAAGCCACAACTAAGGCTTTCAGATGCAATAAAAATTCTTAAGGGGAACATAGCCAGGTGGTTATTTTTAAAACATCCTGAAATCAAGAAACAATTATGGGGTGGTCATCTGTGGAATCCATCATATTTTGTGGCCACTGTCAGTGATAGGACAATTGAACAGATTGAGAAATATATAAATAACCAAAAAAACAAATAATCTAGAGAAGGGAGAACTATGACATGAATATATATAGCACTTATAAAGTTAAAATCAAAAATTATAACAATATTTTTAAAGATACTGTGCAGGTATATAGAGATGTTGTAGATTATCTTATAGATGTTTGTGATACACATTGGGAAAATATTTCTCAGATAGGAGATTCAAAGAAGCAGCAAAGGTATATTGAAACTTTAATACATGCTACAAAGACTAATCCTGAACCGGTATATGACTTTGACTTTAAATTCTATAAACTGCCAAGTTATTTTCGAAGAGGTGCAATTAACGAAGCTAAAGGGAAGGTATCATCCTATAGAAGCAATCTTGCTAACTGGGAACAAAATCCTGTTGGCCATGCTCCATCTATGCCTAAAGCTGGTTTTGTATTTCCTACAATGTATCGAACTGTAATGTATAAGCAGACAGATACTTATGAGGCAAAAATTAAAGTTTATGTTCGTAATACGTGGGATTGGATTACTGTTAAGTTACGCAAATCTGACATAGATTATATCAACAGATGGTGCAGCAATCGTGAACAATGTGCCCCAACACTTCGAAAACGAGGTAAAGAGTGGTTTCTAGATTTTCCGTTTGAGGAAAAAGTTGAATTAAATAATAAAACTGTAACAGATCAAACTATTATAGCTGTAGATTTAGGAATTAATACTCCGGCTACGATAAGTGTAATGCGTAGTGATGGCACTATTCTTGGAAGACATTTTTGTAAACTTTCTAAAGAAACAGACCATCTCGAACATAGCATAAATCGTATTAAAAAAGCTCAGCAACATGGAAGTTATAAGAATAAAAATCTTTGGGCTAGAACCAAAGGCATAAACAATGATATTGCTAGAAAAACAGCAAATTATATCATAGACATAGCTTTTCATTATAAAGCTGATGTTATCGTGTTTGAGCATTTGGATAAAAATGGTAAGGTTCGAGGTTCTAAGAAACAAAAACTTAAGATGTGGCGAAGTCAAGAAGTACAAGGAATAGTAACAGATAAAGCACATAGACTTGGAAAGCGAGTTAGTCATATTTGTGCGTGGAAAACATCAAAGTTAGCATATGATGGAAGTGGAACAGTGCTTCGTGGAAAAGAAGCCGGATTCAATACTTATGAATTATGTAAATTTCCAAATGAAAAGATATATAACTGTGATTTATCAGCTTCATATAACATAGGATCAAGATATTTTATACGAGAGATATTAAAATCCTTGGATGTGAGTTCAAGGTTAGACATTGAGGCAAAAGTTCCTCAGTGTTCTAAGAGAAGCACCTGCACATTCTCTACGTTAATTAGCTTAAATGCGGTACTTGTATCTTAGTAGATATAAGCAGCTGAGTTTTAGCTGTATGGTAGAAATGCAGTCTGCTCGCCTAAAGCGAGCAGGTGTCAAAAGACACCTATAGGAAGCACGTGACTTTAGTCATGTGAGGCTTCACCAGACGACAGAAAAGCTGGAACCAATTACAGAATACGAAAACGTTACAGAACAGGAGGACGAGATTATCATGGTTATGACGATCAATGATACTAAAGTGGATGTTACATGGGAAAAAAATGCCTCTGTGGCTGAACTGAAGGAGCTTGCAGAAGATGAGCTTACGATATCAATGTCTATGTACGGAGGCTTTGAACAGGTAGGACCTATCGGAAAGAGTATCACACGAGATGATAAACAGACGACTACATCGGCAGGAGATATTGT
>JAILNW010000111.1 GCA_024691145.1 Lachnospiraceae bacterium | reverse complement strand
TTCTGAAAAGCGTTCTTCGTATGAAAGTATAATCTCTTCACTATTATCACTTGAGCCGTCATTAACTATAATAACCTCTATGTCATCATAGTCCTGGTCAAGTATACAGTTTAAACAAGTATTAAGATACTCATGACCATTATAACATGGTATGAGAACAGATAATAAATTAGTAATCATTATTATAACCCCCTAAATTCTAATTACATAACCACTATTTATTATTGTACTATAAATTTAAAATAAATGAAAGTATAATTTCATAGATATTTTGTACAAGAAAATTAGTTTTTTTCATAAATAGTTAGATAAATGTAATAATTGACATAGATTCAAATATGAGATATGATAAATCTGTTGGGGAATGGTGAGTTATTATTGGTAAAATTTGGGTGTTTTATGATGTATTTGGTTATACGAGGGGATGAATGAGATTATGCAAAGTGATACATGTAATCATGTTTTAAAGCATGATGAATGTACAGGATGTGGCGCATGTTACAATATTTGCCCTAAGGATAGCATTACTATGCAGATGGATAGTGAGGGTTTTTACTATCCGGTAGTTAATGAAGAGGGATGTTTAAATTGTGGCTTGTGCCTAAAAGTATGTAAAAATGAGAGAGTCAGCACTGCTGATATAAGGAAGGCATATGCTGTTAATGCATATGATGATGAACTGAGGAAGAGGAGTTCTTCAGGAGGGGTTTTTGGTCTGATTTCAAGTTATATACTGCAGAATGGCGGTTATGTATTTGGAGCCGGATTTGATGAACATTTCAATGTAAGACATGAGTGCATAGACAATGAGGAAGAGCTTGACAGGGTATTAAGATCTAAATATGCACAAAGCAGTATAGGAAGTGTTTTCAAAGAGATAAAACAAAAACTTTTAGAAGACAGTTATGTTTTATTTTGCGGGACTCCATGTCAGTGCAAGGGCCTTTGCAATTATTTAGGAAAATCCTATGAAAAACTTTTAATTATTGATTTTGTGTGCCATGGTGTTCCATCACCAGGAATATGGCAGCAGTATTTAAGTGAGTTTAATAAGAAGCCTGTTAAAGTTAATTTCAGAGACAAGTCTCATGGCTGGAAGGGCTACTATATAAATATAGATTTTGAAGATGGAAGCAATTATCTTAGAAATGGTGCTGAAGATGAGTATATTCAGGGATTTTTATGGGATATTTATTTAAGACCATCATGTTATCGTTGTGATGTAAAGGATAACAACAGATATAGTGATTTAACGATTGCTGATTTCTGGGGCATTAATGAAGTTGAAGCTGATATGAATGATAATAAAGGAACTTCTTTGGTTGTTACTAATACAGTTAAGGGAGAGAATTATTATAAAGAATGCATAGAAGGTAATTCAAAGAACATTAGTGTAAATTTAAAAGATGCCATGAAGCGTAATGTTTCATATTACGAGAAAGCGCATCTTACTGATGAAAGAAAGTGTTTTTACAAATTATATTATAAGGGTAAGGGTAATAAGAAGTTGGCTGGTATTGTAAAGAATTTTACAAAGCCAGGGATATTTGGAAAGATTAGAAGAAAGATGAATTATAAAAAGGCACATATATCATTTTGATGATGACTTTTTATAATAAAAGGGGGATAATGTAATGAAGATTTGTTTTGCTGCTTCATCAGGCGGGCATTTTGAGGAAATTGCACAGCTGAAGAAGATTAAAGAAGGTAATAAAGCCTTTCTGGTTACTGAAAAGGGCGGAAGAACTGGTGAAGAACTGTGTGATGATGTATATTACGTACCACAGATAAACAGAAGAGAGATATTTTTCTTATTTAAGTTTATTAAGTTATTTTCGCTTTCAAGAAGCATTTTAAGATATGAAAAACCAGATTGTATTATTTCTACTGGAGCACTTGCAACATGTCCTTTATGTATAGTAGGAAAGATGATGGGTATAAAGATTATATATATTGAGTCATTTGCAAGAGTAACTAGTCCGTCATTGACAGGAAGACTTATGTATAGAATAGCTGATTTATTTATTGTTCAATGGAAGGAATTGTTGGATGTTTATCCTCTGGCAACATATGCTGGAAGTGTTTTCTAGATAAAGAATGGAGAAGGAGACTATGATTTTCGTAGTGTTGGGAACTCAGAAGTTCCAGTTCGACAGGTTATTGAAAAAAATAGATGAGTTAATTGAGCGGAACGAGATAACTGAGAAAGTTGTTGCTCAGATAGGTAATTCAGATTATGAGCCTAAGAATTATGAGTATTATAAGTTAATGGATAAGGAAATGTTTAATAAGTACATTGAAGAGTGTGATGTGCTTGTATGCCATGGAGGTGTGGGAACTATTTTGTCTGCACTTGCTATGCATAAGAAGATTGTTGCTTGTCCAAGGCTCAAAAAGTATAAAGAGCATGTAGATGATCATCAGAAGGATATTACAACAGCGTTTGAACAGAAGAATTATATATTTTCGTGCGAGAATTTAAAGAAACTTGGTTCTAATATAAAAGAAGCCAAGATGCATGATTTTGATGAATACAAGACATCTCATACTCAGCTGGTGGGATTTCTTAACGATTATCTGGCGCATGAGGTTGAAGCCAGATAACATAAGGCAGTAATGTTGGTGGGGAATATTATTTGAGGAGAATTGTTATGAAGGATAAAAAGAAAGTATATATTGTGGGGTCCGAGTTAACAGTTAAGGGAGGAATATCCTCCGTTATGAATAACTATGTTAATTATGATGGCTGGGAGGATTATGAGATTGAACATATAGCAACTCATGATGAACCAGGAATATTAAAAAAGATTAAAGTTTACAAAAAGGGTTATAAGAAAGTTAAGAAGATATGTAAGAAACATAGCGCAGACATTATTCATGTTCATATGTCTGAGAGGGGAAGTTTCAAGAGAAAAGCCAGTATAGTTAAACTCTGTAAGAAATATAACATGAAGGTTATTATACATCATCATGGAGCAGAATTTTTAGAATATTATAAACAGGGTTCAAAGTCATTAAAGAATCAGATATACAGAACTTTACTTGCAGCTGATCTTAATATTGTTTTAAGTAACAAATTAACCGATAATATAGAATATATGTGTCCTGATGCAAAGGTTAAAGTTTTATACAATGCAGTAGGAACTTATGATAATAATATGTATAACCCTGATGGAACAGGAATCCTTTTCCTTGGAAGACTTGGAGAAAGAAAAGGTACATATGATTTGCTTAATGCAATAGAAAGATTAGACAGTGTTATAGATAAAAAGTATGTTTTCTATCTTTGTGGAGATGGAGAGATAGATAAAGTTAATGCTTTAATTGATAAGAAGAAAATAAGACACAGAATTGCTCATGTTGGCTGGGTAAGCGGTGAGCAGAAGAAGGAAATCCTTAAAAATACTATTATTAACATATTGCCATCATATAATGAAGGTCTTCCAATGACTATTCTTGAAACTATGGCATATGGAATAGTTAATATAAGTACTAATATAGCTTCTATTCCAGAGGTTATATTTAGCGGGGAAAATGGTATATTGATTAATCCTAGTGATGTGGATGCAATATATAACAGTCTTAATGAATTAATTAATAACAGGGATTTAAGACTTTCAATGAGTGAAAAGGCATATGAGCTTGTAACAGAGCAGTTCTCACTTAAGAGACATATTAAGATGCTTGAAACTTATTATAATGACGTTATAAATAATTGAAAGGATTGAGAGGTAAGTAATGGAAAAGCAAGTTGAAATCTATCGAATGAAAAGCACAGTTCTTAATGACGCTGTAAGCAGAACTGTTGTTGCAATCAATACTAAAAAGAAAAAATATGGATACAAAGTATTTGGTTTATGTGGAAGCGAACCTATGGTTGGAACAACAACAATGACTATTGATATAGCTATTGCTGCTGCATCTATTGGAGAAAGAGTACTTCTTGTAGATGGTAACTTTAACAAAGAAGAGAGCTGCAAGAGATTGTGCGATAATACTAGTAAGGGATTATTAGATTATATTTCAGGTGTGTGTTCAGCACAGGATATGATTTATGAAACAAGTATAAAGAATCTTACATTTATTCCAAGTGGAAGAATGCAGGATTTTTCAATGGAGCTTTTATGCTCAGAAGCTATGGATAATTTCATGAGTAAGATTAAGGACAGTTTTGATATAATATTTTTTGATATGCCAGCTGTTAATACATCCGTTGAGATGCTTGTACTTATGGAAAAGATGGATGCGGTACTGGTTGTTTCTTCTACTAATGCTGATAGAGAGACACTTGCTCAGTGTAAAGCAATATTTGCAAAACAGAATGTTAATTATCTTGGAATTGTTGCTAATAAGATTGAACGTAAAGAATACGATTCATTCATGAAGAATTATGATTATTTCAATGAGAAGAAGTATCTTAAAAATAATAAGAGATAATCAAGGAGGGTTTTAAGTTGAAGAAATATTTAGCTTTAGCATTAATGATAATAATTATGATGATACCATCTAAAGCATATGCAGATCCTGTTGGTTCATCAAGAATAATACTTGATTCATATAAGATTGTTTCAGGTTCTTTAAGTTCAGGAAGTGTAGTGGAAATAGAGTTTTCACTAAGAAACGTAAGTACAGACAGAGATGCAAACAGCGTGCTTATAACATTTACAAGCAGTGATAATATATTATCTCCAGCAGAGGGATCAAGTAACCAGCTTTACATTGATCAGATTAAGGCAGGAGAAACTGTTACAAGTAATGTTAAGTGGCGTGTTTCATCAAATAGAAACTTTAATGGTGAGTGCCAGATAACTGTAAGAACTAATCATCTTGAAGGTACTGGAGCCAATGCTACTGCAATGAATAATGAATTCTATATAGGAATTTCACAGCAGGATACAGACAATATTGAAGTTAATAATGCTTCTATTGTTGATAAGGTAGTGGCTAATAAGCCAGCACTTATCAATATTGAGTATAGTAATATCAGCCAGTCAGATATGAAGAATGTTAAACTTCATATGGAAGGTGATATAAAAGATGGTGAGACAGAGGTTGATCTTGGAACATTAGCTGCCGGAGACAAAAAGTACAGAGACGTGTCTGTAACATTTACTGAGGCTGGTGAGAAAACAGTCAATATTTATTTCACATATGAGGGAACAGCTGGAGTAGCACACACAAGCCAGAGTACTGAATTAACAACAAGCGTACTTGCAAGTACAAATTCAACTAAGACTAATGACATTAATTCTGGTGAGAAAGAAGAAAAAAGCAAGGTATCTAGTTCAGACCTGGCTATGATGGGAATAATTGCAGTTCTGCTTGTGGTATTCCTTACAAAATATATATCTAAAAAGAAAAAGTAATCGTAATTTGGAGTAATTTAAGGAGGTTGACACAGTGGAAAATGAGTTTAATTCATTATTAAGTGACAGTAGGAATTGTTTTAAAGAGTGTAAGAAGAATTGGGAACTTATTGTTGTAGCAGCAATGGTAGGTATACTTATAGGATTTCTTGCATCTTTGGATTTTGGTACAGATACATACAAGGCAACAACTGTAATAAGTTCTTCAGCCTATGGTGATTATTCAGTAACTGAATCATCAACTAAGGCGATGTTAAATTATTCTTCATTTATTAAGACAAGTCTTGTATTAAACAGAGCTATGGCTATGTTAGACTATGATCTTACACAGGAAGATCTTGAGGACATGATAACTATAGATCCTAGTGCCATGGTTACTTTAAAAATAAGCGCTGTTTCAGAAAATCCAGAAGAGGCAATGGATGTTGCCAATGCAGTATCAGAAGCATTTGTTGTTGAGGCATGTAATCGTCTTGGTGATAATGTGGTTTCTGTACTTGATCATGCTGATGAGGAAGATGTAAAAAGAGAAAGAAATGGTGCATTAACACAGTGGCTTATAAGAATTATCTGCGGTATAGCATGTGCTATATTATTTGCAGCAGTTCTTATGATCAGAAGACTTTCTTCCAAGAAGATTGTTTATATTGAAGACTTTACTTGTGCAGGAGAAGTTGAGATAATAGGAATAGTACCAAAGTTTGATAACGAGAAGGACAGAGAATTCATTTAACAAGATAGGATGAAATAAAATGAGTATATTGATTGGAGTATTGCTGATATTATTAGCATTATTAGCATGTATGACATGGGTTTTTTATCTTTTCAGAGATAAACCTCATCTTATTATTATTTTATTATTCTTGTTTGTTGGACTTAATAAAGTCGTTTCAACACAGATAGGAATACCTGCCGTGCTTATTAAATATTTTGGAGATATACTGGTTGTATATTTGTTTACACTGGCAATAATGGTAAGATTAAGACATGGTAAAAAATGCTTTGTAGCTATACCAATGACGATTTTCGCATTATTATTACTTACTACCATAATCTCGTTTATAGCGAACTCAGGAAGCATCGGTGCATATTTAAGGTGTTTCGTAAAGATATACAGATACTTTATGTTTTTCTTTTCATGTATTATCTTTCTTAATAGAAAAGATGTTGAAAAGATATTCAGCCTTCTGTATGGATTGTTTATACTTGATGTTATTATGTCTTCCATACAGTATTTTGTACAGGGTATAAAGTGGGACTTTAACGGTGGAATATTTGGTATTCAGGTTGGTGGTAATGCAGAGAATAATGTATTCTTATCTCTTATGTGTATTTACGCTTTAGCTATGTTCTTTAGTAATAAGATCAGTCTTGTTAAAGCTGTAAGTGTACTTGGAGGTACAGTTTATGTAGCTACATTAAGTGAATTAAAATTATTATATATTGAGTTGGTATTTATAATAGCGCTTGTTGTGCTTTGTTATAAACCAAGTAAGAAAACAATCGGAATATTTGTTTCATTTATGATTGTAATCTTTATAGCCATTCAGATAATGGGACAGATTTATCCTATATTCAAGGATTTCTTTAGCATAAGCAAGATGATTGAGTATGCATCAGATGATAATTATGGTGGAACAGGAAGAGCTCTTAACAGACTAACATCATTACCATATGTACTTGAGAATTTCTTAAATACACCACTACAGAAACTCTTTGGATTAGGACTAGGTTACGCAAGTGAGGGAACACCATTTCATAATACATATGGATTTTTGTGTTATGACTGGTTCTTTGATTCATATTATGTAATTGAGAATGGATTGCTTGGAATGGCTTTGTACATAATATTTATTATTACTAATATTTGTACATGTGTAGTGAGAATGGTTAGAAATAACGATGACAGAAGATATTATATTATTGGTATTACATCAAGTGTAATGATATTTGTTTATTCATTGTATGATAATTCAATGATGAACATTATTGCATATATGTTATTTTATTTCTATGCCATACCATATATTATTTATAAAGATAAAGTTTATGAAGTTGCAAAAAAGAAGTATGAGAATAGCAATAATTAATAGATGTCCGCAGTCATGGGTTAGGCTGCGGCATTGATATGATATGAGAGGGGTAAATGTTTATGAAGGTTAGTGTTATAGTTCCTGTTTATAATGCTGAGAAGTATCTGTCAAGATGTATAGATAGTATACTTAATCAGACTCTTAAAGAACTGGAACTTATCCTTGTTGATGATGAATCTACTGACAGCTCACCTGCAATCTGTGACAGATATAGTGAGGCAGATCCAAGAGTTAAGGTAATTCATAAGAAGAATGGCGGTCCAGGTATGGCCCGTAATTCCGGACTAGAAGTCGCAACCGGGGAATTTGTGGCTTTTGTTGACAGTGATGATTATATAGATCCTGTTATGTATGAATCTATGTATAATGAGATTAAGGCTAATAATACTGATTCATGTCTCTGTGGATTTTTACAGATAGATACAAAGGGAACAGTTTATGAGAATCCTAATCCTCTTCATGGGAAGTCATACTATGGACAGGAAGTTATTGATGATATATTATTTAATATTCTTGGCTCAAAGCCGGATGCTGAGAGTGATTTTGTTATTGGAGTTGCTGTATGGAAAGGTCTTTATTCCATGCAGGTAATAAGAGATAATAATCTTACATTTTATTCTGAAAGAGTATTTTATTCAGAAGATACAATGTTTAATGTTGATTATTTTCTTCATTCTAATGGTGTGTCTGTTGTAAAGGAGATGTACTATCATTATCTTGAGAATGAAGTATCATTTACAAAGACTTACAAGACAGATATGCATGATAAGAATGTCAGATTTTTCAGGGAAGTGGATTCTAAATTACAAAGATTAGATAATCATAAAGAGGGAAAGATGAGATTATCAAGATTATTTTTAGGATTCATGAGATATTATCTTCAGAGAATAGTTGAGCTTTATAGCAGAAAAGAAGCTATTAAGCTTATAAAAGGTATATGTAAGGATGAATGCATACAGGAAGTACTTCATGAGTATCCTTACAAGAAGAATCCAATTAAACAGAGAATTATCCATTCATTTGTAGTTAATAAACACCCTGCGCTTGTATGGTTCGTTATAAAGATAAAGAATAATTAATGAGGAGGAGATTATAGTGGCAAAGGTTGGTATACTAACTTTGTATCACAAGAATTATAATTATGGGGGAATTCTTCAGGCATATGCTTTGCAGAAAACTATAGAGAAAGAGGGACATGAGTGCAGCCAGATATGCTATGAGAGAGATTATAATAATTGCAATAAGTGGCAGGACAGCAAGAAAAAAAGCCTTGGGGAGATTGTAGGAAAAGTAAATGACAAGATATCAC
The DNA here is from genome assembly GCA_024691145.1 of Lachnospiraceae bacterium. Classification (GTDB taxonomy): domain Bacteria; phylum Bacillota; class Clostridia; order Lachnospirales; family Lachnospiraceae; genus JAILNW01. The sequence continues at coordinate 7,592 of JAILNW010000111.1, read as the reverse complement.
AAAAGGTTGATAATGCTTTAAATAAAAAGAAACATGCATTAATTAATGAAAAGATTGCATTAAGAAACAAGATGTTTGATAAATTTATTGATTCAATTAATCATACAGATGTTTTTAAAAGAGAGAATATAGCTGAAACTAACGAGTTGTTTGATACTTTTGTTGTTGGAAGTGACCAGGTATGGAACTTTACATTCACAGATGAAAGTTATCTTCTTGACTTTGCTGCAGCTGATAAGAAGAAGATTGCATATGCGGCAAGTTTTGGTAAAAGCAAGCTTTCTAACAAAGAGAATGAACTTGTAAAGAATCTTGCATCAAGTTTTAAGCATATATCTGTAAGAGAGCAGGCAGGTGTTAATATTCTTGCTGAGAATGGTTTTAATAATATTGACCTTGTGCTTGATCCTACTTTGTTACTTGAGAGAAATGACTGGGAACAGGTTGCAGCTATGCCGGATATAGATGGACAGTATATATTCTCATATATGCTTGGTAATAATCCAAAGCAGAGACAGAGAATTATGAAGCTTGGAAAGCAGTTAGGACTTAAGGTTGTTACATTCCCTATGGTTGCATATGGTGATAATGATACAGATTTTGGAGACATACAGGTATATGAAGCAGGACCTGCCGAGTTTGTAGGTCTTATAAGGAATGCCAAGTATGTACTTACAGATTCTTTCCATGCGTGTGTTTTTTCTGCTATATTTGCGAAGAAGATAGGAGTTATGCTTAGATATAAGGATGATTCTGGAGAATCAATGAACAGCCGTATCTATTCACTTCTTAACATGTTCGGTATGCAGGACAGAATTATAGGTTATGATGATGAGATAGATATGAATATGCTTGATTCGGATATTGATTATGTAGGTGTTCATAATAACATAAGCAATATGAGACAGGCATCACTTGGAAAACTTGTAAATTATATAAATGATTAATATAAAGCCACCTGACTAAGTTGTCAGGTGGCTTTTATCTTACTTACAATGTAATGTAATTATTCCAACATCAGGTTTATCATGTATTCTAGGAAGAATACTGTCTCCTAAGCCCTTTGAAGCTATAAGGGTGCTTTTTCCCTTTGTAAACTTTCCAAAAGTGTACTTTGGAAAAAATGTTCCGTCATTGCTAAGAAGTCCTCCAACTAAAGGAAATCTTATAATTCCTCCATGTGTATGCCCTGCTAATATAAGGTCGTAATTATAATAATAATATTCGTCAAAAAGGTTGCTGCAGTGATAAAGCATAATCGAAAATGGTGAATCATCATTAAGGGCCTTAAGTCTGTGGTATGTACCAGTTATATAAACTTCATCCACATATGCAACACCACAGATATCGATAGTCTGGGCTGTATTATCAGAGTTTTCTGTATCAGCAGTTCCTTCTCCATTAATATATCGGGAAACTTCTGTACCATCAGCAGTAATGCTTATTGTTTCATTAAAAAGAAATGTTACGCCATAATCTTTATATAAGTCAGCAAGCTTATAAAAAACTGGATAATTATCATGTTCATGGTTTCCATCAATTGCATAAACAGGTGCAATATCAACTATATCACTAAGAAGTCTGTCAACCTGAGTAAGGTCTGTTGAACCTTTATCCATTATATCTCCTGTAAGAAAAATAAAGTCAGGCTCTTCACTTGCAATTTTTTTTATAAAAGAATCATAATCCTCAAGTTCTTTATCATGAAAATCTGAGATATGAATAATCTTACAATTATCAAAATCAGAGGGAAGTCTGTCTGATGTTATATCGTAATAAGAATATTCAATTTCTTCTGATAAGCCTGTCATTATATAAATAAATAATATAATTAAAAATGCAAATGCCACTGTTTTAATCTTATGTTTCTTGACATAATCTTTGAACTTATTAAAATCCATATGCTACCTCCATGTGTTGTTTTTTTATATAGTTTAAATCAATATTTAATGTTAGTCAAGAGTTACATTTTTTCTATAAATAGGACCAACGACTTATGTAAAAATATGTAAAAAAATGGTATAATTAAAACTGTAAAGATAATATGATAAGGGCAAACCTGTTGAAAAACAGGGACGCAAAGCTAGAGGATCTAAGGTATGAAACTATGATAGCCAGCTGCCGTATGGATAGTGTATTTCTTGACCTCCTTTAGCAAAGCGTGTTGAATGGAGGTCTTTCTATGTATGGTTTTCTATTTAAGTTAAAAAAATTAAAAGTATCGTCATTATGTGTATTTGGGCTTATTATGGCCATGATTGCATCGACTTGTAAACTTAGCGGGTATGAGTATCTTGAAAAGGAAAGTGTTTTTGAGGCTGCAAAATCAGGAAATGTAGACAGCAGCCAGTTATATGCTGTATATTATACTCAAAGTGGTTCTCAAAAAGTGGTTGTTTCTAACAGACCAATTCTTTATTCATCAGGCTATATGTCAGCCAGAAGTTATATGTTATATAATTGTTCATCATCTGGAAAATTAACATTAAAAGAATCTGTAGGCCGGTGGGCTTATGAAAAATTAAATACTAACAGTAAAGCAACAATCAAATACAGTAGTGAAGATTTATACGACTCAAATGGAAAAGTAAAATATTCTAATAGCAAATATCTGCGTACAACCTATGCACTTTATAATATTTTCAATTATTTAAATACTAATTATGATAGTATATTAGCTGAATTAAATGAAAAAGAAGGACAGATGGCACCAACTCCGACACCAGCACCAACGCCAGAGCCAACGCCAGAGCCAACAATAGCACCAACAGCTGCACCTACAACAGCACCAACAAGTGCTCCGGCTGCAACAATCAATCCAAAGGAAAAAGTATATGGTGATTATTATGTGTATTTTTCATATTCAGGAAAAACAAGGTTTGTAATGTCTGATTCACCAATACTTTATAAGAGCGGGCAATTATTCTTTAAGAATGCATATATATATGATGTTGATTATGCTACAGGTAAAATGAGCTACAATTATAGTATAGAAAAAGATAACTATACAACACCATTTTACAGCTCTAACCTTGTAATATATTATTCATCACATGATCTTACTAATGGATCAACAGTAACACTTGCTAATTCAGATGTAAATTCTGGAGATTACAGCAATGTTGGAAATATAGTAGAAACATATTCAAATGAAATTACACAGGGAACAGCTGTGGAAATAGGAGATGCTGATTCATCTGTTGAAGAACAGGGTGTAGGAGTTGCAGGAAGTACAGATGTTACTGTACAGACAGCAGCACCTACAGTAAAGCCAACAGCAGTTCCAACAGCAGCACCTACACAGACACCTTCTTCAGGAAGCCAGACAGTAGCTGGAATGATTAAGGTTAATGGTGACAAACTTTATGATTCTAACGGAAAAGAGTATATTATAAAGAGTATGGGTATGGGAAATGCCGTATGGGACAACCCATCAAAGCCTATTACTACATATGCTTCTGAAGCAAGTTATAAAGAACTTTCTGAATTAGGATTTAATGCAGTAAGATATTATGTAAATGTAAATCTGTTAGAGGATAAGAATAATCCATATAATTATCTTGAAACTGGATTTGCATGGTTAGACCAGAATATCGAGTGGGCTAACAAGTATGGAATAAAAGTACTTATCAACATGCATGTACCTGCAGGTGGATTTATATCAACATCTAATGTTGCCTTCTGGCAGGACAGCAATGTAGCAAGATATAAGGCTTTATGGAAGGTAATTGCTGAAAGATACAGCACTAATCCGGGGGTGCTTGGATATGGACTTCTTAATGAGCCATATATGCCAACACAATCATCAGCTGATGCAGCACTTGATATGTATTATAATCTTATGAATGAAGTGGCACAGCTTATAAGAACAGTTGATAATAATCATATATTGTTTGTTGAAAGACCATATGGCTGCGTATCAACTAATAAAGTCGTAACATATCCTTGGTCATATACAAACTCATTCAGATTAATTAATGATAAGAATACAGTATATGAATTCCATTATTATTATCCAGTTGAATTTACTCATCAGGGATTAAGCTGGTTAAACTTTGCAAGTGATTTAAAATATGGAAATGATACAATTGCCTATGTAGTTGGCAACAGAAAATATATAAAAATTGCCAAGGATACAGCATCTTCATATAATAATCAGTCAACTGGATGGCAGAAGATAGAATCAAATCTTGTGACAAATGACGGATCATTTAACTATGGATACTTTATGCTATATGCTTCAAATCTTGGAGCAAATGGTTCTGTGCTTGTTGATGATATTGTAATTAGTGAATATGATAGTAACGGAAAGTATATAAGAGATGTGTACACTGAAGACTGCAGCAAGGCTAAGGGAATATCCGCCTGGGATATGGGCTCTGGCGGAGGTGGAAGCTATGCAGCTTCAACAGATGGACATAATGCAGCAGGAAGTCTTAAGATTAGTGGTGTGCAGGGACAATACAGATGTTATTTAAGCTCAGATTCAACAATGAATGTTTACATGAAGACAGGATATAAGTATAAAGTAAGTGCATATGTTAAGTTTAACGGCTGCGATTCTAATGCCTCATTTGCACCTGCAATGCAGCTTGTTAAGGGTGACAATGTTTATACACTTAACAAAGATTACTTAGAATATATGTTAAATGTATTCCTTGATTATGGAAGAGCCAACAATGTTCCAATGTATATGGGAGAATTCAGTACAACAAGCTATATGCTGATGGATGCAGATCATAACGGAGCAGGATGGGTTTCTGATATGATGGATTTGATTAACAAGTATGATGTACATTACAGTTATCATGATTATCATAATGAAAATTTTGGTTTATACTTAGATTCACAGTATGTAAACTGTAAGACAGTTAATAAAACACTGTTTGATATATTCAAAAATAAAATTCGTAAGTAATTCTATTAAAAATACATAAAACACCTTCGATTTCACCGTCAGATGTAAAAATCTGGCGGTGAAATACTTTTATGAGAGATAAAATTGTTACTAAATTAACTAAAACCAACAAAAAATAATTATGCAAAACATAGAAAATTGAAATAATTGCTTGTAAATGAGTGTAAAAAATGATAATATATCAAGTGGGTTAAAAGTACGGATGGGATAATATTGAGGCGAGGTTATGGTGAATAATGAAACGGGGGAATTTTTAGGTTACAGTAATGTAACTATATTTCTTTTGAGATATTCTTATATTATGGCATTTTGCCAGGAAAATTTATTTCCCTACACAACTAATAGGCATTTTGTAAGTTCGACGTTAATGGGTTTAGTTATAGACTTGATATTATGAAGATTCGTTTTGTTTATGTTATGAAGGAGGAAACATTGTGGAAAACATCAAGGTGTCAGTCATAGTTCCTGTTTATAATGTTGAAAAATTTGTATGTAGGTGCCTAGACAGTATAATTAATCAAACATATCAAAATTTGGAAATAATTATTGTTGATGATGGTTCTACTGATAATGGTGGTGCTATATGTGATCAGTATGCAGCATACGATAACAGAATTATAGTACTTCATACAGAGAATCAGGGTCTTTCAGCTGCCAGGAACGAAGGCATGAAGTATGCAACGGGTCAATATGTTGGGTTTGTTGATTCCGATGATTATCTGCATACTTCTATGTATGAAACACTTGTATTACTGGCTATGCAATACAATGCGGATATAGTTGCAGGTGAATTTAAGAAAGTATATGAGGATGATAAGGTAAAGGATAAGCCTATTGATATCGAGAAGAGCAAGGTTATAGCTTGCAGCGGTATTGATATGTATGACAAGAGATATAATGATACAGATAATTATTTCCTTACTGTTGTCTGGAACAAGATATACAGAAGGGATATTGTTGAGAATCATCCTTTCCCTAATGGAAAAATTAACGAAGATGAATTTGTAATTCATCATTATTGTTATGATGCAGATAGTGTTGTATTTATTAAGAAACCGCTGTATTACTATTTACAGAGAAAGAACAGCATTATGGGCATAATAAAGAATTCATATACAATTAAGAGACAGCATATATTGTTAGCTGAAGAGGACAGAATTTTCTTCCTTGAAGATAAAGTAAGCCTTAAAGTTATGAAGATGATTATTAACAGATATGTCTGCAATGTTTTTGAGAATTATTATGGTGTTAGAAAGTGGACAAAAGATAAGGCAAACATGAAAGAACTGTATTCAAAGATTGAATATATACATATGTACGTAAAGGCAAGAAACATAAAGATTAAGTATCATACAGGCATATTCCTTATGATGCCTAACATTTATTACTTTATGTTTAAGTTTAAGCGTAAGATGATTTATATGTTTGGTGGTTTTTAGAAAAAAGGGGGAAATTGTTTTGTTTAATTCTGTTAAGAATTTGAGATCAAAAATGATATACGGAAATAAGATGACATCTGAGAAGTATATTGATTTTCTACGTTCTCAGGGTGTAAGAATTGGAAAACAGACACATTTTTATTCACCACAGACTTGTGATATAGATATTACCAGACCATTTTTAGTTGAGATAGGTGATGATGTTCAGATAGCAAGAGACGTGTCTATATTTACACATGGTTATGACTGGAGCGTACTTAGAGGGGCATATGGAGAGATGACAGGAAGTTCTGGAAAGGTAACTATCGGTAATAATGTATTTATTGGAGCAGGAACTATTATTCTAAAGGGAGTTACTATAGGTAATAATGTAATAATAGGAGCAGGAAGTGTAGTTGGAAGGGATATTCCTGATAACTGTGTAGCCACAGGCAATCCTGCAAAGAAAGTAAAGGAACTTTCAGACTATCTTGTAAGCCGCAAAGCAAAGCAGCTTGAAGAGGCTAAGGAGATAGCTCTTGAATATTATAAAGTATATAGGAAAAAGCCTCCTGTTGAGGTATTTAATGAATTTTTCTGGTTATTCGAAACTCGTAATGAGAAGAATCCAGGATACACTTCAAAGCTTTTTGTAAGGATGATGAACAGAGAGTTAACAAAAGACTTACAGAAGAAAGCATATATGGAGAGCCAGCCTTTATTTAAGGACTATAAAGAATTTTTAGATTATTGTTTTAAAGATGAAAAGACAAATTAGAAAGTAAGGGAAAAATATGAGTAATAACGCAGGAAGAAGTGCCAAGTCCATTCGTAATGTTACAATTGGACTGGCAAGCAAGATAATAATATTATTATTAGCATTTATAAGCAGAAAGCTGTTTATATCTGTTCTTGGTAATGAATATCTTGGGATTAACAGTTTATTTACAGATGTACTTACTATGCTTAATATGGCTGAATTGGGATTCGGTGTGGCCATGTCCTATAGTTTTTATAAGCCATTAGCAGAAAAGGATGAAGATAAGTTAGCTGCATTAGTTAATTTCTTTGGAAAGGTATATAAGATTATTGCATTAGCAGTTGCAACTATTGGCATATGTCTTATTCCATTTTTGGAGGTACTTATACGTACAGAGAATACTATACCTCATTTAAGACTGTATTACATATTATATCTTACTAATACAGTATGTATATATTTTTGTGTATATAAGTCATCTATAATTAATGCTGAC